>NZ_VUAZ01000138.1 GCF_009296165.1 Pseudomonas kitaguniensis
AAAAACCACGTCGCACAAAAAAGGCCACTCTTTCGAGTAGCCTTTTTTGATGTTTGGTTGCGGGAGCCGGATTTGAACCGACGACCTTCGGGTTATGAGCCCGACGAGCTACCAGACTGCTCATCCCGCGTCTGTGTGTCGGCATTCTACAGAGGAACGCAGGTGTGTCAACCCGTGAATTGAAGAAAAGCGCTTGTGGTTCAATCGGTTAGCGCCGAAAAGCAGGCTCTGAAGTGGCGCAGGGCCAGTCGGGCCGAGGGTTTCAGCTCTATCGGTAGTCCAGGTTCGATTGAAAAAATAAATCCATCGGCGAGTTTTCCTACCGCTCAAACGGAAGATTCAAACTACTGGTGCTATATACAGGGGTGAGTGCGATACTGGCTGCCCGTAGGATTACACCCCCCGTTTATATGACGCAGCGCAAAATCATCCACGTCGACTGTGATTGCTTCTACGCCGCCATCGAGATGCGCGACGACCCCAACCTGGCGCAAAAGCCATTGGCGGTTGGCGGCTCGGCGGATCGCAGAGGCGTGATCGCTACCTGCAACTACGAGGCGCGAGCCTACGGGGTGCGCTCGGCCATGTCCTCGCGTCACGCCTTGAAGCTGTGCCCGGACCTGACCATCGTCAAGCCGCGCATGGATGCTTATAAAGAAGCGTCGAAGGAAATTCAGGCGATTTTTCGCGACTACACCGACCTGATCGAGCCGTTGTCGCTGGATGAAGCGTACCTGGATGTTTCTGACAGCCCGCATTTTGGTGGCAGTGCCACGCGTATTGCCCAAGACATTCGCCGTCGGGTTTCCAACCAGTTGCATATCACCGTGTCTGCGGGCGTGGCGCCGAACAAGTTTCTGGCCAAGATCGCCAGCGACTGGAAGAAGCCCAACGGCCTGTTTGTGATCACCCCCGATCAGATCGAAGATTTTGTGTCGCAGTTGCCGGTGAAGAAGCTGCATGGCGTCGGCAAGGTCACCGCCGATAAGCTCGCGCGCCTGGGCATTGAAGACTGCCTGCAACTGCGCGAATGGAACAAGCTGGCGCTGGTGCGCGAGTTCGGCAGTTTTGGCGAACGGCTTTGGAGCCTGGCCCGTGGGATTGATGACCGCGTGGTGCAGAACGACAGCCGTCGGCAATCCATCAGTGTCGAAAACACCTACGATGTGGACCTGCCGGACCTCTCAAGCTGCCTGGCAAAGTTGCCCGAACTGATGGAAACCCTCGCCGGGCGCATAGCGCGCATCGACAGCAGTTATCGCGCGGGCAAACCGTTTGTCAAAGTGAAGTTTCATGACTTTACCCAGACCACGCTGGAGCAAGCCGGGGCAGGGCGCGACCTGGAAAGTTATCAACAGCTGTTGACCCAAGCGTTCAATCGCGGCGGCAAACCGGTTCGGTTGTTGGGGATTGGGGTCAGGTTGCTGGACCTCAGCAGCGGTAACGAGCAGCTCGAGTTCTGCTGGTAAAAACCGGAGCCCAAAAAGGTGGGAGCCCACTCCCACATTTGGATGTTTACTCGGCGCTGAACACTCAGCGCGCGCCGGGGTCCGCTACCAATCGCCCTGCATCCTTGGTCAGTGCTTGCAGGAATTCCTGCTGCAACTCGGGATCATTGCGCGTCAGTTCGATCAGGCTTTGTTCCAGTTCACTGGCTTCTTCTTCCAGACCCAACTCAGCCAAGCGCTTGACCCGGTGTACCCACTGGTTGACTTCGTCGTCTTCCAAGTCGTCGTAGATCAGCCCGTGGGCCTCCAGCAATTTGCCGCGCAGGGTATTGCTGATCGCCAGGGTTGAGTCTGTGTGCACGTCGTCCTGGCCATCTTCCACACTGATTTTCAGCGTGCTGACGCGGTTCAGGTCTTGTTCGGCAAACGGGCTGTCCAACAGGTTCAGGCGCAGTACGCCGTTGCGGTCGGTGGTCAGCTCATGGGTCTGCTTGCCGGCGGTGACCTGTACCGGGCGTTCGCTCCAGGGCAGGCTCGAATACTCCACACGCTTGTCGCGCTGGACTTCATCGATGCCCGCCAGGTTCTGTTGCGCACGGCCGTGGGATTGCACGTTCATGAACGGGTTGATGCCGTCCACGCCGTAGCTCAGCCAGTCGTGGGTCATGCTGGTGGGCAGGTTGCCGAGGGCGAAGATATTCGCCACGTTGGCTCCGGCGCCCGCCACCAATGCGACCGCGCCCAGCGGCATCTCATAGACTTTGCGCCAGGGCTGGTAGGGCGTGTAGCGATCGTAACGGCGGGTGACGTCGAATTCGGTGACCTCAAAGGTCTTTTGTTCGTGAATACGCACCCGGCGTTGCGGCAGGTCCAGCACTTTGGGCTCACCTACATCTATTTGCAGGCTGTGATCGAGCAATTTGCGCTCGACCCGCTCCTCGTGCTCACTGCGTTGCGACATCTGGTTGGCGCAGCCGCTGACGAGCAGGGCGCCGCACAAGGCGGCGCCCCCCAGGGCTCTGGTGTTTCGCTTGAACATGACTTCTCTTGATCTGGTTTTCAGCGACGAATACGCGCCTGAAGGAAAGACAGCACGTCAGCCACCGGCAACGGTTGGGCGCTGGCTTCGGTCCGGCTTTTGTATTCCAGGTTGCCATCGGCCAGGCCGCGGTCACTGACCACGATCC
The DNA here is from genome assembly GCF_009296165.1 of Pseudomonas kitaguniensis. Lineage (GTDB taxonomy): Bacteria > Pseudomonadota > Gammaproteobacteria > Pseudomonadales > Pseudomonadaceae > Aquipseudomonas > Aquipseudomonas kitaguniensis. Next base: position 2,636 of record NZ_VUAZ01000138.1, read on the forward strand.
GGTGCGGGATGCCAATCAGTTCCATGTCGGCGAACTTGATGCCCGGGCTGGTTTTCTTGTCCCGGTCATCCAGCAACACTTCAAAACCGGCCGCCGTCAGTTCGGCATACAGCTTGTCGGTGGCTTCGCGTACTTGCTCGGTTTCATAACGCAGCGGCACCAGGGCGATTTGGAACGGCGCCAGGGTGTCACTCCAGATAATGCCGTTCTCATCGTTGTTCTGCTCGATGGCAGCAGCAACCACGCGCGATACGCCAATGCCGTAGCAGCCCATTTCGAGGATGACCGGCTTGCCGTTCTCGCCCAGCACTTTGCAATTCATCGCCTGGCTGTACTTGTTGCCCAGCTGGAAGATGTGCCCGACTTCGATGCCGCGCTTGATTTCCAGCGTGCCATTGCCGTCCGGGCTAGGGTCACCGGCCACGACGTTACGCAGGTCGGCCACGGTCGGAACCGGCAGGTCGCGCTCCCAGTTCACGCCGAAGTAATGCTTGTCGTCGATGTTCGCGCCGATACCAAAATCGCTCATCAGCTCGACCGAGCGGTCGATGATGATCGGCAACGGCAGGTTCAGCGGGCCGAGGGAACCGGCACCTGCGCCGATGGCGTCGCGCAGTTCGGCATCGCTGGCCATCACCAGCGGGCTGGCCACGCCTGGCTGCTGGGCGGCTTTGATTTCGTTGAGTTCGTGGTCACCACGGATCACCAGGGCGATCAGCTTGCCTTCTTCCTCGGCGCGCACGATCAGGGTCTTGATGGTCTTTTCAATCGGCAGATTGAATTTTTCCACCAGGGCCGCGATGGTCTTGGTCTCAGGCGTGTCTACCAGGCGCAGTTCTTCAGACGGCGCAGGGCGCGACGTTTCGCGTGGCACCGCTTCGGCTTTCTCGATGTTCGCCGCGTAGTCGGAACCGTTGCTGAATACGATGTCGTCTTCGCCGGATTCTGCCAGCACGTGGAATTCGTGGGAGCCGGCGCCGCCGATGGAGCCGTTGTCCGCTTCAACCGGGCGGAATTTCAGGCCCAGGCGCGTAAACACGTTGCAGTAGGCCTGGTGCATGCGGTCATAAGTGACCTGCAAGGACGCCTGGTCGGCGTGGAACGAATAGGCGTCCTTCATGATGAATTCGCGGCCGCGCATCAAACCGAAGCGTGGGCGGATTTCGTCACGGAATTTGGTCTGGATCTGATACAGGTTCAGCGGCAACTGTTTATAGCTGCTCAGCTCGTTGCGCATCAGGTCGGTGATGACCTCTTCATGGGTCGGGCCGGCGCAGAAATCGCGGCCATGACGATCCTTGAAGCGCAGCAACTCGGGGCCGTACTCTTCCCAGCGCCCGGATTCCTGCCACAGCTCAGCCGGTTGGGTGCTCGGCATCAACACTTCCAGAGAGCCGGCGGCGTTCATCTCTTCGCGAACGATCGCTTCGACCTTGCGCATCACCTTCAAGCCCATGGGCAGCCAGGTGTACAGGCCGGAGGCCAGTTTGCGGATCATGCCGGCGCGCAGCATCAGCTGGTGGCTGATGACGACCGCGTCGGAAGGCGTTTCTTTCTGTGTGGCGAGCAAATATTGACTGGTACGCATGGTAGGCCGTTGTCGGTTGCTTGGACTTGAAATGACTTGGGATTGTACGGGCGCTGGCTGCTGGAGTACAGGCATCAGAATGCACAGGGGTATGTGGGAGCTGGCTCCCACATTGACGCGGTGTGTCAGTCTTCTTTGGGAGGATTCAGCCGAATTCGGCGGTTTTCCTGAAACCAGTGCAAGGCAATCAGAAACAACGTCGGCAGCCCCAGCAAGCAGGTGATCAGGAAGAAATTGTGGTAACCGAACTTCTCTACCATCACGCCCGAATACCCACCTATCAAGCGTGGCAGCAACAGCATGATCGAGCTGAGCAGTGCATATTGGGTCGCGGAAAACTTGAGGTTGGTCAGGCTCGACAAGTAGGCGACAAACGCCGACGTGGCCAGGCCCGAGCTGAAGTTATCCAGGGAAATAGTGAAGATCAGCATCTGCAGATCGGGGCCCATGTCGGCGAGCATCACGAACAACAGGTTGGTGCCGGCCGAGGCGATGCCGCCGATAAACAGAATCGGCAAAATGCCGAACCGCACAATCAGCAGGCCGCCCATACCGGCGCCGAGCAAGGTCATGATCAGGCCGAAGATCTTGCTGACTCCGGCGATCTGGTCCTTGGTAAAGCCCTGGTCGATGTAGAACACGTTAGCCATCACGCCCATCACCGTGTCGGACATGCGATAGGTGGCAATCAGCCCGAGCAGCAGCAATGCCTGCCAGCGGTAGCGCAGGATAAAGTCGTTGACCGGCGTTAATACCGGCGCCAAACCCCGACGGCCCATGGCCGACAGGCATAGCGCGGTGAGGATGATATAGAGGATGGCGCGCAGGAAGGCGCGATCTTCCATCAGCAATTCCCACAGGCTGACGCCGTGGAACAGCACGCTGGCGAAATCGGTGTTGTACAGCTGGGTGAACATCGCCGGGACTGATACCAGCAGCACGATCAGCACAAACACCGAAACCAACTGATGCACGAAGGTGTAGCGACCTGCCTGCAATTGGGTGCGCAGTGGCACATTCGGTTCGCGCATGAACAGGGTGGTCAACAGCGCCGGAATCATCAGCAGGCCGAACAACACGTAAGTGCCGGTCCACGCCGAGTGTTTGTAGTTAAAACCGGTCGAGCCGAAGCCTTCGGCAAAAAACAGTGCACCGGCCGTGGCCAGCAGCGCGGCGATACGATAGCCGGACATATAGCTGGCGGCGAGTGCAGCCTGGCGGCTGTCGTCGGCGATTTCCAGGCGATAGGCGTCCACCGCGATGTCTTGCGTGGCCGAAGCGAACGCGACAATTACGGCAATGGCGATCAGCCAGGACAGGTGTTTTTGCGGGTCGCAGAACCCCATGCCGATCAACCCGAGGATCACCAGCGTCTGGGCCAGTACCAGCCAGGAACGACGGCGTCCGAGTTTACCGAGCAGCGGCAGGCGCCATTGGTCGAGCAGCGGCGACCAGACCCATTTAAAGGCGTAGGCCAAACCGATCAGGCTCGCATAGCCGATGGTCTCGCGGGCCACACCGGCCTCACGCAACCACACCGAAAGCGTCGAGAACACCAACATGTAAGGCAAGCCGGCGGCGAAGCCGAGCAACAACAGGACCAACGTCGAGGGGCTGGCATAGGCGGCGAGCGCGGCGCGCCAGGTTTTACGGGGCATGGGCTGGAGTCTGCCTCAGGTTTGCGGAAACAAAGCGCGCACTCTAACCGCTGTGCTCTACCGGGCGCCAGCCATGACGCTGAATATCAACGCGATTGTTCAGGATACTGACACCTTCGCCGCGTAAACGCGCACGTTGCTCGTCGCCTGAGGCACTGCCTACCGGCAAACTTATCCGACCGCCGGCACCCAGCACCCGATGCCAGGGCAAGCGGGTGTCCTCGGGCAGTTGGCTTAGCGTACGCCCGACCCAGCGGGCGGCGCGGCCGAGCCCGGCGAGATGTGCCAACTCGCCATAGCTCACCACGCAACCTGCGGGCACTTGCGCCAGGGTCAGGTAGAGCGCCGTGCGGCGGATGTCGGCAGGGCTTTGCGGGGGTTCTGCGGGTTGCTTCACTGTGGGTATATCCGTTGAAATTGTCTGCGTAAGTGTAAGAAACGTCTGTAAATAGGCTCCTGAGCAGTGAACCGAATACAAATACCTGAGTCAGTGGTTGCTAAGACGTTATCTAACACGATAATGCTGCCCTTTTTGTCAAACTTGAGCCCCGAATCCGCTTATGTTGTCCAGAACCCTGTTGTGCCTTGCTGTTTTCAGTGCCTCCACGCCGTTGATGGCTGACACCGTCTGGTTGAAGAACGGTGACCGCCTGACCGGCAAGATCAAGGTCTTCGACGGTGGCAAACTGCTGATCCAGACCGATTACGCCGGCGCGATTCCGGTGGATTGGAAGCAGGTCAAAACCCTCGAAAGCGACCAGGAGTTATTGGTCAGGCAGGACGCTTATTCCGGCGAGAAGGCTAAATCGCTGAAACCCGCGGATGACGGCAAGGTAGTGCTGGCCAATGGCGAGGCGCCCAAGACTGTGGAGTTGGCGAGTATCCAGCAGATTCTCAAGCCCAAGCCGGTTATTGAAGATCTGGTGTGGAAGGGCAATGTCGACATGGCGCTGGACTACAAGCGCGCCGATAAAGACACCAATGATTACGATGTCGACTTCAAGACTACCGCGCGTCATGGCCAATGGCGGCATACCGGCCAGGGCGAGTACAACCGCGAGTTTCAGGATGATGTGACCACGACTGACAACTGGGCACTGGAATATGACCTGGACCGTTTCCTTACCGAACATTGGTTCTGGCAAGGCCGCTTGACCTACAAGCGCGACAAGGTTGAAGACCTGTCTCGCCAGCGCACCGTCGGTACCGGCCCGGGCTACCAGTTCTGGGATGATGAGCTGGGCGCGTTCTCCCTCGGCTCGCTGGTCAACCGCACCGATTACCAATACAGCGACGACCGCAAGACCAACTTCTATTCCCTGGCCATGAAGTGGAACTACAACCGCTACCTGATCGGCAAGAAGGTCGAATTCTTCACCAACGGTGAAGTGGGCAAACCACTTGCCGGGCCGGCTGATTACTCCCTGGATGCGGAAATGGGCCTGCGCTACAAGGTCACCGAGTGGGCGTCACTCAACCTCAAGGCGGAACGCGACATCATCAGTGGCGACTCGCAAAGCAATTTGAGCAAGACGCGCTACACCGCAGGCTTTGGCGTGGCTTGGTAATAAAACCCGACAAAACCTCGCGGGCCGCCACTGGCAACCTGCGCGCTTATTGATTACCTTGTGTTGAGATTGATTCCCATAGACATCCCAGGCTATGGGCGGTGCAATACCCAAGGAGTCATACGTTGAGCGCGCACGTTGCCAAAAACGCCCGAGAGCTGCTGCTCAAGGAATACCGTGGGGCACTCTCCACACTGTCCAAAGCCATGCCGGGGTTTCCCTTCGGGTCGGTGGTGCCGTACTGCCTCGACGATCAGGGCCGCCCGATTATCCTGATCAGTCGCATCGCTCAACACACCCACAACCTGCAAAAAGATCCCAAATGTTCGCTGCTGGTGGGTGAGCGCGAGGCTGATGATGTGCAAGCGGTGGGGCGCTTGACGTACTTGGCCGAAGCCGAAAAACTCGAAGACGCGGGCGCCATTGAAGCGGCCGCCGAGCGTTATTACCGCTACTTTCCCGATTCGGCCAACTATCACAAGGCCCACGATTTCGATTTCTGGGTGCTCAAGCCGGTACGTCACCGTTATATCGGCGGGTTTGGCGCGATTCACTGGGTCGACCAGCTAACGTTGGCCAACCCGTTTGCCGGCAAGGTCGAGCGCAGCATGATCGAACACATGAACAGCGACCACGCCAAGGCCATCGCGCATTACGTCGCGCTGACGGGCTTGCCTGCCCGGCAACCCGCTCAATTGGCCGGTATCGACAGCGAAGGCATGCACCTGCGTATCGATCAATCCTTGCATTGGCTGCCGTTTGCCGCGCCTTGCAATACGCCGACACAAGTACGCGAAGCCCTGGTTTCATTGGCTCACGCCGAGGCATGGCCGAAAAAAGAGGCCGCTAACGCTTGAATTCACGAAATGGCGACGTCATCTAAGGTGGACTGGCAAGGCATTCTTGCGTTGAGGAACCATTTGATGCGCCCTTTTTTATTGCTCTTTCTGCTGTTCCCGGTGTTGGAGCTGTTCGTATTCGTCAAAGTCAGCAGCGCGATCGGCTTCTTCCCGGCGCTGCTGCTGATTATTCTCGGCTCGATGCTCGGCGTTCTGGTGCTGCGTGTCGCCGGCCTGGCCACGGCGCTGCGTGCGCGTGAAAGCCTGAATCGCGGCGAACTGCCAGCCCAGACCATGCTTGAAGGCCTGATGATGGCTTTGGCGGGCGGTCTGTTGATTCTGCCGGGCTTTGTCAGCGACGTTGTCGGTTTGGTCATGCTGCTGCCGATCACCCGCAAAGTGCTGGCGAACAAGATGCGTAAACGCGCCGAAGAGGCGGCTATTCGCCAGCGTGCGTTTGCCGATGACCTGCAACCGCGCGGTGGCCCCGCGCCGCGCCAGCCGCTGGGGCGTGAAGGTGATGTGATCGAAGGCGAGTTCGAACACCGCGACAGCAAATAACCCGCTTACTGGCACGGCACCTTCGGGTGCCGTGTTGCTTTTAACCACCGCAAAAACACAAAAAATTTACGCCGCGGCCCCTTGTAATAGGCGCATACGCCCTTATGTAACGGTCACCGCAAGGTTTCTGGTGGCGACACCAGACAGACTTCCGCGTTTCGCTTGGCGAAGCGCGACCGGCACCGCCGGAATACAAACCGCCGGTACTGATACCGGCCGATGAAAAACACAATTAGGAGAGATCGACAATGAGCAAGCTTCGTCCTCTGCACGACCGCGTCGTTATCCGTCGCAGCGAAGAAGAAAAGAAAACCGCTGGCGGTATCGTTCTGCCAGGTTCGGCTGCTGAAAAAGCCAACCACGGTGTGATCGTCGCTGCAGGCCCAGGCAAGACTCTGGAAAACGGTGAAGTGCGTGCGCTGGCCGTTAAAGTCGGTGACAAGGTTGTATTTGGCCCTTACTCCGGCAGCAACACGGTGAAAATCGACGGCGAAGACCTGCTGGTAATGGCTGAGAACGAGATTCTGGCTGTTCTGGAAGGCTGATTTTCCCGCTCATTTTCCCGTTACTCCAAAGTATTTAAGGATTATCGATCATGGCTGCTAAAGAAGTTAAATTCGGCGACTCCGCCCGTAAAAAAATGCTCACCGGTGTTAACGTCCTGGCTGACGCAGTAAAAGCGACCCTGGGTCCAAAAGGCCGTAACGTGATCATCGAGAAGAGCTTCGGCGCTCCGACCATCACCAAGGACGGCGTTTCGGTCGCAAAAGAAATCGAACTGGAAGACCGTTTCGAGAACATGGGCGCGCAGCTGGTCAAAGACGTTGCCTCCCGTGCCAACGATGACGCAGGCGACGGCACTACCACCGCTACCGTTCTGGCTCAGGCTATCGTCAACGAAGGCTACAAAGCCGTCGCTGCCGGCATGAACCCGATGGACCTCAAGCGCGGCATCGACAAGGCGACCATCGCTGTTGTTGCCGAGCTGAAAAACCTGTCCAAGCCTTGCGCCGACACCAAGGCCATCGCTCAGGTAGGCACCATCTCCGCCAACTCCGACAGCTCCATCGGCGACATCATTGCCGAAGCCATGGAAAAAGTCGGTAAAGAAGGCGTGATCACCGTTGAAGAAGGCTCTGGCCTGGAAAACGAACTGTCGGTTGTAGAAGGCATGCAGTTCGACCGTGGCTACCTGTCCCCGTACTTCGTCAACAAGCCAGAGACCATGGTTGCCGAGCTGGACAGCCCGCTGATCCTGCTGGTCGACAAAAAGATCTCGAACATCCGCGAAATGCTGCCAGTGCTGGAAGCCGTTGCCAAAGCCGGCCGCCCACTGCTGATCGTTTCCGAAGACGTTGAAGGCGAAGCCCTGGCGACGCTGGTTGTGAACAACATGCGTGGCATCGTTAAAGTCGCAGCCGTCAAGGCTCCAGGCTTCGGCGACCGTCGCAAGGCCATGCTGCAGGACATCGCTGTTCTGACCGGCGGTACCGTCATCTCCGAAGAGATCGGCCTGAGCCTGGAAAGCGCCACCCTGGAAAACCTGGGCAGCGCCAAGCGCGTGACCATCTCCAAAGAAAACACCATCATCGTTGACGGTGCCGGCGTAGAGCAAGACATCCAGGCTCGCATCACTCAGATCCGTGCCCAGGTTGCCGAAACTTCGTCCGACTACGACCGTGAAAAACTGCAAGAGCGTCTGGCCAAGCTGTCCGGCGGCGTTGCAGTGATCAAGGTTGGCGCTGGCTCCGAAGTTGAAATGAAAGAGAAAAAGGCCCGCGTTGAAGACGCCCTGCACGCAACCCGTGCAGCCGTTGAAGAAGGCGTGGTACCTGGCGGCGGCGTTGCGCTGATCCGTGCTCTGGAAGCCCTGACCGGTCTGAAAGGCGACAACGCCGATCAAGACGTTGGTATCGCTGTGCTGCGCCGCGCTGTTGAAGCGCCGCTGCGTCAGATCGCTGCCAACTCCGGCGACGAGCCGAGCGTTGTGGTCAACGAAGTCAAGAACGGCAAAGGTAACTACGGTTACAACGCTGCGACTGGCGTCTACGGCGACATGATCGAAATGGGCATCCTGGACCCTACCAAGGTGACCCGTTCCGCGCTGCAAGCGGCAGCCTCCATCGGTGGCCTGATCCTGACCACCGAAGCTGCGATTGCCGACAAGCCTAAGGCTGAAGGCTCGGCTGGCGGCGGTATGCCAGACATGGGCGGCATGGGTGGCATGGGCGGCATGATGTAAGCCAGCCTTACCCAGCACTAAAAAACCCCGCCTGCAGTGATGCAGGCGGGGTTTTTTTATGCGCCGTCTGGCTGCGACCTTAGCGTTCGCTCAGTTGTGGCACCGCGGCCTTTGTGCTTTCCAGCTCAGCAACTGTTGCTTGAAGCCATAGCTGGCGGCCTGGTAGTAGGTAATTGCGCGTTGTATCAACGGGTCATCGCTGTCTACCCGTCGCTCCTGGCTTTCGCCCAAGGCTTGGTCGTGGCGACGCAAGCCCTGGCGCGGGCTGAGAATCGCCAGGTCGGTGCCGTCAAACAACCCCAGGTGCTGGTAGTTGCCGACCACCACGCGCGGTGGCAGCGGGTTGTCTTGCAACAGGTTGCGGCCAAAGAAGGTCGACTCGTAGCTCAGGTTGATCAGGCCCAGCAAGGTCGGCGCAAGGTCGATCTGGCTGGCCAATTGCGCGCTTTCACGCGCATTGATCAGCTTGGGTGCATAGATGAACAGCGGGATCTGGTAGTTCTCGATTGGCAGGTCTTCCTTGCCCGCGCTGCCGGCGGTGTGGTCGGCGACAAACACGAAAATCGTGTTATCGAACCACGGCTTCTGGCGTGCTGCGTCAAGGAACTCGCCGATCGCGTGGTCGGTGTATTTCACCGCGCCATCACGGCCATTGCCGGACTTTATATCGATGCGCCCGTCCGGGTAGGTGTAGGGGCGATGGTTGGAGGTGGTCATCAGTTGCAGCAAGAACGGCTGCTGCTTGGCGTAATCAGCGTCGGCCAGTTTCAGGGTTTGCCGGTAGAGGTCTTCATCGGCCATGCCCCACGCGTTTTTGAAGGAGATTTCTGCTTCAGGCACGCTGCTCTGGTCTACGACCCGGTAACCGTTACCGCTGAAAAACGCGTTCATGTTGTCGAAGTAGCCGCGCCCGCCGTAGACGAACACGCTGTCGTAGCCGATGGCGCCGAGTTGTTGGCCGAGGCTGGCGAAACCGCTTTCACGGCCAATGCGCTTGACGATTGAGCGGCCAGGCGTAGGCGGAATCGCCAGCGTAATCGCCTCCAGGCCTCGGTCCGTGCGGGTGCCGGTGGCATAGAAGTTATTGAAGTACAGGCTCTGTTTGCGCAGGGCGTCGAGGTTGGGCGTAAGGTTGCGCCCGTCGCCATTGCTGCCCATGTATTTGGCGCTGAAACTTTCGATGGTCACCAGCACGATGTTGGGTTTGCGCAGCGTGCCCGGGTTATCAATGGCGCGGCGAATGTCCAGCGGGTCTGTGCCGATGAAACGAGCATTCGGTTCGCTGAGTTCAGCGCGTATTTGCTTGGCGACCACCGCGTCCGGCAGGCTTTTGTAAAACTGCGTGTAATCGAGCTCGTTGTTGCGGAAGGCCGCGAAAAACTGATACGGGCCGTTGCTTGCCAGTTCGTTTTTGTAGGCGTTACCGCCTTGGGCACGCGGGCTGTCCTGGCTGATCAGTTGCAGGCTGAGGCCAGCGACCACCAGCAGGCTCAGGGCGCTCAACAGGCGACCACGCATCGGCGGCAACGGCGCGCTCATCGCGGCATTAAAAGGTTTGCGCAGTGCCAGGCTCAAGACAATTGCGAGCATCGCCAGCAGGCTCAGCAGTTTGCCGATCGGGTACGACTCCAGCAGGTTGTTCAGCACCTCATTGGAGTACACCAGGTAGTCGACGGCAATAAAGTTGAAGCGCACGCCGAACTCATCCCAGAACAGCCATTCGGCCACCGAGGTAAACAGCATCGCGAACAGGCTGACGCTGAGTACCGCTTGCAGGAACCAGCGATGGCCACGGCGGCGCCACAACGCGGGCGGGCAGAGCAGTAAATACAGGCCCAGCGGCAACGCTGCATAGGCCAAAAAACCCAGGTCATACAGCAAGCCGACGCCAAACACCGGCAGCAGGTTGCCGTCTACTTCGTTGAGGTGGGTGATCAGCAGCACGCTGCGCGTGAGCAGGAAAATAACCAGCCAGGTGCTGGTGACGAGCAGCAGAAAGCGCATAGGCGCAGTTTTGAGAAACCCCATGTCCATGTTCCTTATATCGATGGGCGGTGATCTTCGGCCTGACACTGTAGTCAGTTTGTGAAGCTATAGTGAAAAACTTGTTGGTTTGTACGATTGGTTGAAAACCTGTATCGGCGGGCCTTTGAGGTCTATCCCTGAGCCCCGCTTGGCCTTAAGCTGCGCGAGCCAACACGGCGGCTACCGCGTACGGAGACACTGCCCATGCGAATTTTATTGGTTGAAGACAACCGCGATATTCTGGCCAATCTGGCCGATTACCTGGGGCTAAAAGGCTACACCGTCGACTGTGCGCAGGACGGTTTGTCGGGCCTGCACCTGGCCGCCACCGAGCATTACGACTTGATCGTGCTCGACATCATGCTGCCTGGCATTGACGGCTACACCTTGTGCAAACGCCTGCGTGAGGACGCGCGCCGCGACACGCCGGTGATCATGCTCACCGCCCGCGACCAACTGGACGACCGGCTGCAGGGCTTCAAGTCCGGCGCTGATGATTACCTGCTGAAACCGTTTGCCTTGTCGGAACTGGCCGCCCGCATCGAAGCGGTGCTGCGCCGTGCCCAAGGCGGCGGGCGCCGTGCCCTGCAAGTTGGCGACTTGACCTACGACCTTGATACGCTCGAAGTCACCCGCGAAGGGCGCCTGCTCAAGCTCAACCCGGTGGGCCTGAAACTGCTCGCGGTGTTGATGCAGAAGAGCCCGCACGTGCTGCGTCGCGAAATTCTTGAGGAAGCGCTGTGGGGCGATGACTGCCCGGACAGTGACAGCCTGCGCAGCCATGTTCACCAATTGCGCCAGGTCATCGATAAGCCTTTCGCCAAACCACTGCTGCAAACCGTGCACGGTGTGGGTTATCGCCTGGCCGAGGGTCGAGATGGAGTTTAAGCAAAGCCTTGCCCAGCGGATCATCATCGCCTTTGCCTTGATGAGTGCGCTGGTGGCGGGGGCGTTCGCCATGGGCATCGTTGCCACCGTGCACCTGGTGGAAGAAAAACTGATCTCGGCGGGCCTCGGTGGCGACTTGCAACGCCTGCTGTTGATGGACAGCGTTGAGGACTGGAGCCATCGCCCGGAGCCGGATCAACTGTTCTATTTCAGCGGCGGGCGTGGCGATTTCGAGCTGCCCAAAGATCTGCGCCACCTCGAACCGGGTTTTCATGAAGTGTTTCGCGAGGCGCTGTCGTACCACGCCATGGTTGAAGTGGTGGATGGTCGGCGCTATGTGCTGTTGCAGGACCAAAGTGATTTCGAAGAGCGCGAGCGCGTTCTGTTTGCCGTGGTGCTGGTGGGCTTCGTGCTCAGCTTGGCGCTGGCGGTGTTCCTCGGATGGGTGCTTGCGCGCAAGGTGATGGCTCCGGTTGTGCGCCTGGCCCGCCAGGTGCGTCATCGCGATCAGTTGCTGGGGTTGGCGCCGCCGCTGGCGCCGGATTACGCGGCCGATGAAGTCGGCGAGCTGGCGGTGGCCTTCGACGCCACGCTGGGCCGCTTGCGCCAGGCGTTGTCTCGCGAGCAATTGTTTACCAGTGACGTCAGCCACGAATTGCGCACGCCGTTGATGGTGCTGGCCAGTTCATGCGAACTGCTGTTGGAAAACCCGGCGATTGATCAGCGCGGCCGTAACCAAGTCGAACGGATTGCCCGTGCCTGCGAAGAGATGCGTGAACTGGTGCAAACGTTCCTGATGCTGGCCCGCGCCAAACATGATGATTCGGCGATGTCGGCCCAAGTCACGTTGACGCAGGTGGCAGAGGACTTACTCGGCATCTGGCGCGAGCCTGTTAAGCAAAAGGGCCTCGAACTGATTTACCAGCCGGGTGCGCCGCTGGATACCCGCTACAACACCACCTTCTTGCACGCGGTGATGGGCAACTTGCTGCGCAACGCCCTGCATTACACCGAACACGGGTTTATCCGCTTGACCCTCGAACCCAGCGGTTTTGTGGTGGAAGACTCCGGCGTGGGTATTCCCGAAGACAAGCGTGAAGCGATGTTCGAGCCTTTCGTACGCGGCAGCGAAAAACGCGGTGAAGGCCTGGGCCTTGGCCTGTCGCTGGTACAACGGATCTGCGAAAGCCAGGGCTGGAGCGTCAGCCTGAGTAACATGGAGCCTAACGGCTGCCGTTTTCACGTCGAGTTGAGCCAGGTCAACCCCTGAACGTACACCCTGCCACTACCCTGTGGCAGATGCCGCGTTTTTCGGCGAAGATGGCCCCATGCCACCGCTTGTGTCTGTAAAGTCTTGAAATGTATGAGATTGGACAGGACAAGATTTTCACAACGAGTTGACCTGTTGATCACAGTTTGCTGCTTAAGGTTGTAGGCATCAGCTACTGGAGATCCGTTGATGCCTACCCCGATCAAGCTCGATTTTTCTGAAAAGTACGACGATCAGCACGCGCAGAATTATTTGCTCAAACATCAGGACAATCTGGCTCGCCGGTTGTCCCACAAGCGCGACGAGCAACTGGCACGCGGTGCGCTGGCCATGGCTGGCGAACCTGGCCTGGTGTTGGACCTGCCCTGCGGGGCCGGACGTTTTTGGCCGCTGTTGGCTGAAAAGCCCAACCGTGTGATTATCGGCGCCGATAATTCGGCATCGATGTTAAAGGTCGCAACCACCGCTCAGCCTGCCGATGTGGTGAAACGGGTACGGCCTTTGCAAACATCTGCCTTCGATATCGATTTGCCCGATAATTCGGTCGACAGCATTTTTTGTATGCGCTTGATGCACCATATTGGTGACCCGGCGCATAGACTGACGATATTGCGGGAATTTCAGCGAGTTACGCGTGACAGCGTGATTCTTTCGCTGTGGGTAGATGGCAATTTCAAGGCCTGGAAACGCAAGCGTGCCGAAGTGAAACGTCGTAATAAAGGTGAGCAGGAAGGTTACCAAAACCGGTTCGTGTTACCGGCTGCTACTGTCGAGGCAGAGTTTGAGCAGGCCGGTTTCCGTGTTCAGGAATCCCTGGACTTCATACCGCTCTACGCCATGTGGCGAGTTTATGTCTTGCGCAAGAGGTAACAGGATGGCAATTGAGTGCGCAGTTGGCAGTCATGTAGCTCCCGAAGAACGATTTGATTTTTTTTGGCGCCAGCAGGGCGAGTGGGTCGAAGAACCCAATCGTCGACGTGGTGGTGAAAGCGGTGTGCAACGCGTGAAGAGCCCAAATGGTCGTTTGCTCTATTGCAAGCGCCAGACCGGCCATATCTACCGCAGTTGGCTGCACCCGTTTGGTCGCCCGACCGTGTTGCGTGAACGCGATGCCCTGAAAGGCCTGCGTTCACTGGATGTACGTGTGCCGGAATTGGTGTTTTGCGAGGCGCGTCGCGACCCTGAGCACCAATGGAAAGCGCTGTTGGTAACCGCGTCCCTCGACGGTTTCGACGAAATCGAAAACTGGTACGCCGCAGGTGGCCGTGAGCAGTATGGCGAGCAGGTACACGAGCGTGTACTGAAAGAGTTGGCGGGCACCCTTGCACGTATGCACAAGGGCCGCTGGCAGCATGGCTGCCTCTACATCAAGCATATTTTTGTACGCGTAACCGGCGAGCGCGATTCGGCCAACGTGGAAGTCGCGTTATTGGATTTCGAGAAGTGCCGTCAGCGTTTGACCGCTTATCGCGCGGCCTCCCACGACATGCTGCAACTGCGCCGCCATTCGTCGTGGAATGATACCGACTGGAAAAAACTGAGCTACTTTTATGAGACGGCGTTTGGCAGCGCTATCAAGGGTTTAACCAGATGAAGCTAGAAACAGCACGAGGTTTGTTTCTGGTCGGGGCGTTGGGCGTTGCAGCCCTCGCCCTGGCGGCGTGGGAACAACCTCGCACACAAGTGCTCAGTGCGGCGCAGGGTGGTGGGCAATGCCTGCTGCCGCGCATCGCCAAGGCCAGTGTGGCGGCCCAGCCTGATCATGACTTGTTGTTGTTCATGTTCGGTATGTCTCAAGGCATGCGGCCGCAGAGTTGATTAAAGCGTTGAAGATTCAAACCCCCTGAAAAGGCCTTGCGATGCGAGGCCTTTTTTTTGGCTGGGGTAAAGGATGCCGTCAGACCAGATGCAGATGGTTATCCCAAAACCCCGATGGCAACTCCAATGGCTTCGCCACCAGCGCTGTCTGGCGACAATCGTAAAAGCGGCAACGGCCTTGCCCTGAAGTCACCACAAACCCATCCTCGACCGCGCCGACGCCGGCACAGTCGGGCAAAGGCCCATCCAGCCGCAACTCACCACTGTCCATGTCCCAGATAAAAAAACGATTGCCGCGTGGCGCAGTCAACGCCACCAGCCGCAATTCACTGTGCACCGCGACGCTGGCGGTGTAGTGCCCCATCGCCTGCAACTGCGCGTCCGCCACCGCAAACGCCACAAACGGCTGCCCCGGCCGCTTGATCGCAAGCAACTCGGAACGCTCCTGCGACGGCCCCATGAACTGCTGCCCGGTAAGAATGGTGCCATCGCTGGCGATTCCCATATGACGCACGCTGTTCATCTGCTGGCCCAACGTCTCCTTGCTGATCAGCGTGCCGTCACGTTGCATCAGCACCAGGCTTGGCTCCATGGCGTTGAGGTTCATCTCCACACGGCTTTCAGCCTCGGTGCGAATGCCGCCGTTGGCCACCACCAGGGTTTCGCCATCGGGCATCCACGACACTTGATGTGGCCCAATGCCGTGGGTAGATATTTCGCCGCTGTGCACCAGCCGTTCGCCCTCGAACCGGTATACGCCGAGCAAGCCGCGACCAGGGTCAGACGTGTCGTTCTCGGTGGCGTACAGCCAGTCGCCGCTTTTGTGAATGACCGCGTGCCCGTAAAAATGGCGATTAGGCTTAGAGGTGATGGTTTGCAGCAGCGCGCCATCCCGCAGGTTGATCAGGTAACTCTCGGTGCCTGGGCGCCGGGCGACGAACAGCGCAATCGGCAGCGTCGGGTGGTTGATGATGTCATGACAGCGCTGGCCAACTTCGGTGGCAAACACACGTTTGCCGTCCAGGCGGAAGCCGACGGCGTAGTGCTTGCCGTCGGCGTCATCGCGCGCCGACAGCAGCAGCGGGCCTTTGTCCTTTTGCTTGAAAAGCGTCCAGCCACCCAATGTGAGTGCACTGAGCAGCACGCTGCCAACGGCCAAAGCCTGTCGCCTGAGCATCATCAGTCACCGTCGTTGGCGTTAAAGCCCAGTTGGATGCCCAGCGCCTTGGCCAACTCACCTTCGTGCAGGCGGTGGACGACGTTAAGGCTGTCATAGAGGTCGTTGAGTTGCTGGCGCCCGGCATCGTCGGCCAACAATTCGTTGAGGGTGCGTTGGGTGCTGGCGAACAGTTTCAGGGAGGCGGCATACGCGGCGTCGATCTTGTCAGCCAAGGGTTTCTGGTCCGACGGCAACAGGCCGCGCAGGCCTTTGTTGTCGACCCCGGCCCACACGGTCTGGGCCGCCGCGAGGCTGGCTTGCAGGCTTTGCAGGGACGATTGGCTGCGCCATGCATCGGCCTGGAACGGTTGCGGAATGCCCTTGGTCTGGCGGCCCATCGGCGTGCCGAGCTTTTTCTTCAGGGTGTCGAGTGCCGTCACTTGTACGCGCAACAGATCGGCGATGGCTTCGTGGGAATCGGCGTAGCGCTGGTTGGGAAACGTGGTCATCTGCGCGAGCATGCCGTCGGTGCTGTTCCAACTCGCCAGAATCTCTTCAGCCAGGGCTTTCTGACGCTCGCCGATGGCCATCAACAGTGGGCAGTAACGGGCCTTTTGGGTTGGCTCGGCGATGTCGGTCTTGGCGTCGTACAGAATGTATTCGTAGGCCGACAGGCCCTGCACCACCACGCTGGACTTGGCCAGGGCGGCGGCATCGATTTGCGGCTGGGCGCTGACCAGTTGCTCGACTTGACGGCCCACGAGGTTTTTCTTGTCCGGCCAGAACTGCACTTGCCACGAGCGGTTGCCCTCGGCCAGCGGGCCAATCAGCAAGGGTTGCAACTCGGCCCAGGCCTTTTGCGCGTGGAGGAAGTCGGCGCGGGCGGTGTCCAGGCTCTGAGTGCCCTGGCAGTAGGCGAGGGCGCTGACCGCCAGTTGACGGTCGGCGTCAACCCAGCGGCTGTAGGTCGGCAGGATCACTTGCTTGGCGATGGCCGCCGAGGTCACCGCTTGCGGGTCCTGCGGCGAGCAGGCGCCGAGGGCGAGGGCCGCCAGGCTGGTGAACAACAACTTGGGACGGAACATGTCGAGCTCCCTTCTGTAAGTGGGGCACAGCTTATAAAGAATTCAGGAACGCCAACAACGCAGCGCGCTGCTCGGCATTAAAAGACAACACATGTTGCTGCGCCGCTTGCGCTTCACCGCCATGCCACAGCACGGCTTCCAACAGGTTGCGGGCGCGGCCGTCATGCAAAAACTGCGTGTGACCACTGACGGTTTGCGTCAGGCCAATGCCCCACAACGGCGGGGTGCGCCAGTCGCGGCCAGTGGCCTTGAATTCGCTGCGGTTGTCGGCCAGGCCGGCGCCCATGTCGTGCAACAACAGGTCGCTGTAGGGGCGAATCACCTGATTGGCCAGTTCGGGTTCGGCGGCATTTGCCGCGTGGTGAAGGTCGGCTTGTGGCAGCCCTGACAACCGGCTTGGTAGAACAGGTTTTTCCCGGCCAGCACCTGCGGCGTGTCGACGCCACGGCGTGCCGGCACCGCCAGGTTGCGCGTGTAGAACAGCACCAGGCGCAGGATGTTATCGCTGACTTCCGGTTCGCCCTCGGGGCCATTGCCATTGGGCGCCTGTTTGCAGGCCAGCTGGGCGTCGGTGCAGTCATCAAACGGTCTCAGCGACGTGGTGAGGCCCATATCACCAGAGAACGCGTGAACATTTTGTTGATTGAGGTTGGGTTGCCCGGCTTTCCAGCCAAAACGCCCGAGTACGCTTTTGTGCTGCGCGTCATCCCAGACCCAGTTGGCGCGGCCGATGATGGCGTCTTTATCGGCGGTTTCAGGGTTGGTATTACGCAGCACATCGGCATCGGCAATTGCTTCGAGCAGGCCGAGGCCGATCATCGGCGGGGCGATGCGCGCAGAAAAAAGTGTATCCGGGTGCATCGGGCCGTAGCCGAGTTGGGTGATTTGCAGGTCCGGCTTGCGCAGCTCAACCACAGTGCCGTCTTTGAAGGTCACAGTGACGGGCGTGTAGTCGACCCGCACTTTGCCTTCGGGCACTACGCCAGGCACGCCCATGTCTTGCAACTGCCCGCCGTAAACCGGCTCGGGCACTACGCCGATCTGCTCGATAAGCTTGGCGTAGTGCGGCAGATCCGATGCTGGCGCCGGGATCGACAGGCGCACCAGCATCGACACCGCGTTGGGCGCATCGGGCAGCGGCGGGTGGCCGCGGCCGTCCTTGATGTGGCAGTTCTGGCAGGCGTTGGTGTTGAACAGCGGGCCGAGGCCGTCGCGCGCTGTGGTGGTGGAGGGCGCGATCACCCACGGGCTGCGAAAAAAACTGTTGCCGACGCTGAAATCCAGGCGGCGCGTGGGCGCAAGGTTGGCCGAGGGCAGGGAAAACGCATTCTGGTCGCGCTTGTTCACGGTCGTCGCGCCGCCGGCTCGCGCTTCACCGGGCTCTGCCTTGGTGAAGCGCGGGGCGTCGTCGCAGGCGGTCAGGCACAAGGCCATCAACGCTGCGGACAGGCGAAAAAGCGAACGGAACATCGAGTTTCCCGAGCGGAGGCGAAAAATCAGGCCGCAAAGTCTAACAGGGCGGGCCAGATTGAATAAGAGCAATTATCGTTTGGTGGAATCCGATTCATTCCCGCTAGAATGACCTCACATTTTTTTCTGGAGGTGGCCAATGCAGGCTCTCGACGCTTTGCTCAACCGTGTTTCCGTGCCGCGTTTGCTGGAACCGGCGCCGACCCAAGAGCAGCGCGATGTGCTGTTCGCCGCCGCCATGCGTGCGCCCGACCACGGGCAGTTGCGCCCTTGGCGGTTCCTGACCGTGGAAGGCGCCGCGCGTGAGCAAATGGGCACGCTGCTGGCCGAGGCTGCGCGCCTGCACGACGCCCAAGCCCCGCAAGCCGCCATCGACAAGGCCCAGAACGGCCCGCTGCGTGCCCCGCTGGTGGTGGTGGTGATTGCGCGTTTGCAGGAGCACTTCAAAGTGCCCAAATCCGAGCAGTTACTCGCGGCCGCCTGTGCAGCCCACGGCATTCTGCTGGCCGCTTATGCGCAAGGGATTGGTGCGGTGTGGCGAACTGGCGAACTGTCCTACTCGGCCCACGTCGCCAACGGCTTGGGGTTGACGGCGGAGGAGCAAGTGATTGGCTTCCTCTATTTGGGCACGCCGCAGAACCCGCCGCGTACTGCGCCGAAAGAACAGCTGGCGCCGTTTGTTAAGGCCTGGACCGGGCTCTAAAAGGATTGTGGCGAGGGCGCAAGCCCCCCTCGCCACAGCAGTCCGGTTTACACCTTGAATTGATCCATCAACTTCATCTGCTGGCTGGCCAACGCGTTGAGTTGGCTACTGACAGCCGCTGACTCGGTAGCCTGCCCGGTGAGGGTTTCGGTCACGGTGCGGATCGCCGAGACGTTGCGGTTGACCTCTTCGGCCACGGCGCTTTGTTCTTCGGCGGCGCTGGCGATTTGCAGGTTCATGTCGCTGATCACCGTCACCGCATCACTGATCTTGCCCAACGCCTGCACCGCTTGATGAATCTGCCCGGCATTGCTTTGGGCCTGCTGTTGGCTGGAATGCATGGTCGCAACCACGCCACGCGTGCCGCTTTGGATGCGTTCGATCACCAGGCGAATCTCTTCCACGGAGTCCTGTGTGCGTTTGGCGAGGTTGCGCACCTCGTCGGCCACGACCGCAAAACCACGCCCGCTTTCGCCTGCGCGCGCAGCTTCGATGGCGGCGTTGAGCGCCAACAGGTTGGTCTGTTCGGCAATGCTGCGGATCACTTCCAGCACCGAGCCAATTTGCTCGCTGTTAACCGCCAGCGCCTCGACTTCGGTGACCGCTTTGCTGACTTCTTCAGCCAGCGTGGTGATGTCGCGGGTGCTCTGTTCAATGATCGACATGCCTTCACGTGCCGACTGGTCCGCGCCGCGTGCCGCGCTGGCGGCGTTCGACGCGCTGCTGGCGACGTCATGCGCGGTGGCGCTCATTTCATTAGAGGCGGTGGCCACCTGGTCGATTTCGCGGAACTGCACCTGCATGCCTTCGCTGGTCTGGCGTGCGATGGCTGAGGATTGATCTGCCGTGGCGCGCGCTTCGGTGATGCTTTGCTTGATCTGCGCGATGGTCGGTTGCAGCTTGTCGAGGAAGCGGTTGAACCAGTTCGCCAACTCGCCCAATTCGTCTTTTTTGGCGTAAGTCAGGCGCTGGGTGAGGTCGCCTTCGCCGCTGGCGATATTCTTCAGCATCGCGGCCACGTTGTTGATAGGGCGGGTCACGCCGGTAGCGGTCAGCCAGATCAACAGCAAACCCAACAGGGCAGCAGCGGCGCCGACCAGCAATGCCTTGAGCGTGGCGGCGTCTTGGGCCTGGTTGAGTACCGCTTGCAGCTTTACGGTATCAGCCAGCATCACGGCTTTTGACAGCTTGATCACCACACCCCACGACTTGGCATCGGCAATCGGCTTGACCGGGTACACCGCGCGAATGGTGTCGTCCTGCTCGCGGACCTTGCGCGTATCGTTGGCTAACAGTTGCACGATCTCTTTGCCTTCAGCGCCAATGATGTCGCTGAGGTTTTTGCCGACTCTGGCCGGTTCGCCACTGTAGGCCGCGATCACGCCGCTGCTGGAGAGAATCTCCAAATGCGCGGCCCCGTCGAACAGGTCATTTTGTGCGTTGTCAGTGGTGGCTTGCAGCGCGTTGAGGGCGATGTCGACACCCACCACGCCGATAACCTTACCGTCCACCTGCAATGGCACGGAAATCGTGGTCATCAATACCGGTTTGCCGGCTACCGTGTCTTCGTACGGTTCCAGCAGGCACGTAGCGCGGGTGTCGCGTGGGCAGGTGTACCAAATGTTGTAGGGCGTACCGCTGGGAGTGGGCGCGGTTTTGGTCAGGTCTTCTTCGACCATCACGGTGTTCAGGCCATCGCCGCCCGCACGACTCCAGTAGCTGGCGAAGCGGCCGCTCTGATTCGAAACGCGGGCTTTGTCGTCAACGAACTCGCTGTCCTTGCCATCCAGGGCATTGGGCTCAAATGACAGCCAGATGCCGAGTACCTTGTTGTTGCGTTCAAAGGCGGTCTTCAGGCTTTGGTTAAGTTCTTCACGCAGCGCGCCAGCGTCCAACCCACGTTTGGCGGCCGTAATGCGCAGCCCCTTGATCTGGTCGGCCAAGGCGGTGAGTGCGACGAGGTTTTCGCCAAAGTTTTTTTGCAGTTGTACCGCTTGTTCGCCGGCTTTGGCTTGCAACAGGTTTTGCACACTGGTGGTGAGCATTCGCGAGCTTGAATCGCTGACCAGGCGGTTATTTTTATCGGCCTCGTGCAGGTTGATGCCGACAATCAGTGCGATCACCCCCAACAGGCACAGGCCGGACAGCAGCACGATTTTCAGGCGGATAGAGAGGGTGTCGAACATAGAGTCACTCGCGATTGGACTTTTCTAAAGGGCAAGCAGGGCGAGCCAAGTCCATTCGGCGCTATGTCTGAAACATCGGCGTAACAATATGTTTCGTGAGGAGAAGGCGATGAGCGGTAGCTAAATGCCTGCATGCAACGCTATGGATGGGCCGCAAGCCGTTCCGGGCGGGACCATATCCACAGGTTGCCGAGGCTCATGCCGGCAATCGCCAAGTAGATCGGCCAGCCGTGATTGAGCATCACCAGCATCAACCCGGCACACAGCAGCATGCTTACGGTGGCGCTGATTTTGGCGCGTCGCGCGATGATTTTGCCATTGCGCCAGTTGCACAGGATCGGCCCGAACAACCGGTGGTTTTCCAGCCAGGCGCTGAGGCGCGGCGAGCTCTTGGTCGCCGCCCAGGCGGCGAGCAGGATGAATTCGGTGGTGGGCAAACCCGGTATCACAATCGCGACCAACCCAATGCCCAGGCTGACATAGGCCAGCAGGCCAAAGAGGACCCGTGCGATTTTTGAGCTGGATTGGGTGTTGCGGGTCATGGGCTTAGGCAATGTAAAGGGATCAAAAAATCAATTTGAAAGAGTAGCCCAATGTGGGAGGGTTTGCTCCCACAGGTGGCCGCGTTTCAATCCGGGAATCAGGCCAGTTCTGGGCGCTTAGCGTACGCCTGTTCCAGCAGCACGGTGAAGCGCACGAACGCGTCGATTGCACCTTTTTCTACTGCGGCTTCTTCCTCGGCGTTGAAGTGCAGGCCGTCGAGGGTACGCGTGAAGCGCTTCCAGCCTTCGGCGCGACCACCGGCTGGCTCGCCCAGGTGGCGCGCGCCGAAGGTTTCGCTGAGACCCAGGCCCACGGCGCGTTTGATCAGGAAGGCGGCGCCCAGCTTGGAGCCTTCGGACACGAACAGCCAGCCCAGGGCTTCGGCCTTGCCGGGGTTGTTTACGGCGCCGGCGACCGGAGCTGGCACGTCGGTGTGCAGGTCGGCGAGGTCCAGCTTGGCGGCGTCGGCGCGGCAGCGCTCGGCCAGGTCAGGCACGATTTTGATCAACTCCGGGTCGTTGTACAGCGCCACCAGCTCCGATTGGAACAGGTATTGCGCGACCACAAAACGCGCGAAGTTGGCTTGTGTTTCAAACGGGGCGTGGGCCTTGACCAGCGCATCCAGCTTGGTGTGCGGCACGTGAGTGATCTGGTTCAGGCGCTGCGAGCGCAGGCTTGGGCGTTCTGCGGTATTGGAAGCGGTCATGAAAAGTCCTTTAGAAGGGGAGCGCCTTGATGCTCTGACGGGGTGCAGAGGGGTTATCAACTAGACGAACAAGGAGACGTGGCACAGTAAAAAAACCTCACCCCGCCGCTGAAAGGTCGGCGAGGTGAGTGTGGGTTTTATCAGATGTCCCAGATCACGTTGATCGCAAAGTTACGGCCGGGCTGGGTCAAACGGTCCAGGTTGGCCGGGCCGGTCACTGCCGCCTCGCCGACGCTGTCGTAGCTGCGCACGTCATCCCAGTTCCAGTACTTTTTGTCGGTGAGGTTATACAGGCCGCCGTTGACAGTGATGTCGTGGGTGACTTTGTAAAACGCCGTAAGGTCGAGGATGCCGAAGCCTGGGGTTTTGAACGGGCCGTCGGTGCTGCCGTCGGGCGCGTGGAAGGTCGTGCTGTCGACGCGGTTCTGCTTTTTCACCAGGGTCCAGCTCAGCAGGCCGCCGTAATTGTCCTGATCGTAGCCCAGGCCGAACACACCCTTGAGCGGGTTGACGCTGTTCAGCGGCTTGCCGTTGGCGTCGTTGCGGCCGTAGGCGTACGAGACCGCGCCTTGGCTATACAGGCCTTGCGGCGCACCGAATGCATCCAGGTTCAAGCGGCCCTTGGCCTCTGCACCCTTGATGGTGGCACGCTTGATATTGACTGCCTGGAACTGCTCGACGGTGCCGCCGACCACGGCGTTGTCTTCATCGATAAAGTTGCGGTACTTGTTGTAAAACACCGCGATGTCAAAGGAACCCGCATCGAACTTGCCGCGAATCCCGGTTTCGATGCCTTTGCTGGTTTCCGGCTTGAGGTCGGGGTTGGGCTCGACGGTGTAGCCCTGGTTGAGGTTTTCAAAGCGCCCGTACAGCGCCTTGGCCGATGGCGTGCGGAAACCCTCGGCGTATTGGCCAAACAGCGTGTATTGATCGGTCAGCGCATAGGTCAGGCCGAACTTTGGGGTCACGCGGTGCCAGGTTTTTTCCTTGTCGCTGACCGGTAACAGGCCGGTCGGGTCGACGCCGCTGAGAAATTCCTGCGTCAGCTTGGGTTTGAGCTGGGTGTAGTCGTAGCGCACGGCAGGCAGGAAGGTCCATTTGCCCCAGCTGATTTGGTCCTGCGCGAATAACGAATACGTGTTGATGGTCGGGTCCGGGAAATCGCTGACCTTCTTCACACTGTCGCTGGCTGATGGGCTGGGCGCGCCGATGGCGGTGCAACCGGCACCGACGGCGAGGCAGGTGGCTGATCCTTCGCGTGACCCGGTGACTTTTTGTTGCTTGAGGGTGGTGCCGTAGGTCACTTGGTGGTCGGTTTCGCCGAGGCTGAATGCCTTGTCCAACTGAGCGTCGAAGACCCACTGTTTTTCTTCGTAAAGCGTGTCGCGGGTGCGCAGTACACGGCGGCCTGGCTGGTAGATTTCGGCAGTGGTCTGGTCGGTCTTGGCGATCTGGTAATTGAGGCTGGTTTTGATGCGGTCGGCGATCGGCGATTCAAGCGCCAAGGTGTTTTCCAGGCCGAAACGCTCACGGGTGATGGTGTCGTTACCGCGACGGTCACGATAAAGGTTGAAGCCCTGACCACCGACGAACGGGCCGCCGACCGCATTCTTCAAGTTGACGTCGCGATCATCCTTGTACTTTTCATAGGTCAAGCCCAAGCGATTATCTTCACCGTAATTCCAGCCCAACTTGGCCAGTACGTTGGTGGTGCGCGCATCTTCCGGGTTGGCGCCGGTGCGGGCCAGGCCCGTGGCGTTATTGCCGTCGTAGGCCTGCATTTCATGGCCGTTGCGCTGGCTCAGGTGCAGCAAACCGTCAACATCCTGCACACGGCCGGCGACGGTGCCAGAGGTCAGCCAACTTTCATCGGCCGAGCTGTAGCCGGTTTTCAGGCGGGCGCCGACGTCCTCGCCGGGCTTGATGATGTCGTCCGGGTCGAGGGTGAAATAGCTCACTGCACCGCCGATGGCGCTGCTGCCATACAACGCCGAAGCCGGACCGCGCAGGATTTCGACGCGCTTGACGATCTCCGGGTCAACGTAGTTGCGGCGCGTCTTGGCATAAGGGCCGTTGAAGAAATTGTCGGGCACTTCTACGCCATCCACCTGCGTCAGAATGCGATCACCGTCTATGCCGCGAATGTTGTAGCCCGCGTTGCCGGAGCGGGTGCCGGCGCCGCCCACGGACACGCCGGGCTCATAGCGCACCAGTTCGCGAGTGGTGCTGACGGTCTGGCGGTCGAGCGTCTCGCGGTCATGCACGCTGACGGTGCTCGGCACGCTGCTGACGTCTTGCGCGTTACGCGTCGCGCTGATCGTGACTTGTTGCAGATTGAGGGTGCTGCCTGCAGCGCGTTTTTCCAGCACGATGTTGTTATTGCCCAGTTTGCGGTAGCTCAGGTTGGTCCCCACCAACAGCCGGTCCAGGGCTTTTTCCGGCGACAACGCACCACGCACGCCAGGCGACGACACACCTTGGCCCAATTGCGCCGGCAAACCGACTTGCCAGCCGGTCACGGCGGTAAAGGCATTGAGTGCCGAGACCAGCGGCTGCTGCTCGATGCTGAAGGTGTAATTGCCGTGGCTGCGCGCGACCGGTTCGGCGGCGGTGGCAGCCATGGCTGGCGCGCTGGCCAACAGGAGGGCGGCGGTCAGCAAGGACAGCACGGGTGAAGAAGACCGGGGGTTGAAACAAGACGACATCGAGAGCGCTCCGGGGATACGAATCTTATAGGTGCGAACCGAATCAAATAGGAATCAGTTGCATTGGCTAAGACGAGACGTACCACCGACAGCTATCGAGTAAAAATAATTCTCATTTAGTTCAAGATGACCAGTGCCGGGTATTCCGACAGTTTGGCCGAGGTGATGTGCGCCAGCGAACGCACCACGTCCAGCGGCTGGTCGAGGCGATAATTGCCGGTGACGGCGGTGCTTGCGAGCGTGTCGTTGGTGTTGACGATCCAGCCGGGGTAGTAGCGGCGCAACTCGGCGAGCACTTCGCTCATTGGGCAGTTTTCAAACACCAGCCGACCCTGAACCCAAGCGAGGTCTTTGCCGGCGTCCAGCTTGGCCGGTGGCCCGAAGCCTTTGGGGCCGATGCGGATGCTCTCACCCGCGCTCAGGCGCACGCGTGCATCGTTGAAGGTGTTGCTCAGGTCGACATCGCCGCGCTGCACCTGCACTTGCGCCTCGCCGTTGAGGTAGCGCACGGCAAAATCGGTGTCGCGCACGCTGGCACGCACCGGGCCGGCGTCGATCTCCAGCGGCAGGCCACGGTTAGGGGTGATTTCAAAAAAAGCCTCGCCCTGGTACAGCTTCGCGACGCGTTGGTGATCCTTGATGCTGCTGGAGAACGCCGAGTCGGTGTTCAACAGCACCTTTGCGCCATCGTCCAACTGCACACGCTGGCGTTCGCCGACCACGGTGAGGTGGTCGGCCTGCAAACGCACGGGCAAATTGCTGAAGCTGAACAGGCCGAGCACCAGCACGGCGGCGGTGGCCAGCGGTTTCCAATGCGGCTTGATGCGGCGCCAGGCTGAAGGCTTGCGCGGCGCGGCCAGGGCCACGGCGGCGCTGTGCACAGGCGCGCCACCCCAAGCCGCCTGGGCTTTGTTAAACGCGTGGACGTGCGCCGGGTCGCTGGCCAGCCACGCGTCGAATTCGGCCTGCTGCCCGGGTTGCGGGCACTGCAAGACGATCAGCCAGTCGAGGGCCTGGTCCATAGCCGTGTCTTGCAACACCTCATGAGCCAGCTCATGGGGGCGCAGTTTATTCGGGTCGGTCACGGTGTTCCTCGGGTCTTCGCCACGTTTTATTGATCTTTCCTACAGGCTGGATCGATATAGCTGTCAGGTGAAGCTTAAGGCCGATCCAGGCGTTCGGCCACACCTACACAGATGGCCATGATCAATTTCAGTTCCTTTTGCACGGTGCTCAGGGACACTTGCAGTTGATCGGCGATCTCTTGGTAGCTGTAACCGTGCAGGCGGCTGAGGATAAAAATCTGCTGCTGGCGGGCGCTCAACTGGCCGAGGCTGACACTCAGGTGCTCAAGCAATTGCTCGGCCTGGGTGGCATCTTCCGGGGTGCTGACGGGGGCGGCGACGCTTTGCAGGATGTCCAGCGGCACATCTTCCTGCAGCGTGCGGGCTTGAATCCTGCGTGAGCGCAGGTGATCCAGCGCCAGGTTGCGCGCGGTTTGGTAGACGAAGGGTTCGAGGTGCTCGATCGGCCGCTCGCTGAGCGCTCGGGTGACGCGCAGGTAGGTCTCTTGCAGGAGGTCCTCGGCGGTGCTGTGGTTGTTCACCATCCGCTGCAAGGTGCGTAGCAGAATCACCCGTTGGGTGAGAAAGACTTGGTTAAAGCGGGATTGGCTCACAGTGATACCAGCTCGATTTGCAGTGAATGATAATGCTTATCATCAACACAAATGGCAAGTGGCTATTCCTCTGAGCCTGCCCAGGTGCAAGGGCATGCACATAACCCATGTGGGAGCGGGCTTGCTCGCGAATGCGGCGTGTCAGTCGACGAATATGCCCACTGAACCACCGCATTCGCGAGCAAGCCCGCTCCCACAAAAGCCGCCTTCTACAGGGTTATTCTGCGTTGCAGAGCGCCAGGCAGTTATCCAGCATACGGTTGGAGAAACCCCACTCGTTGTCATACCACGCCAGCACTTTGAGCAGCTTGCCGCTCGCCTTGGTGTGGTTGGCGTCGAAGATCGACGACAGCGGGTTGTGGTTGAAGTCACTCGAAACCAGCGGCAGGGTGTTGTAGCCGAGAATTTTAGAGTGCTGGCTGGCTTCTTTGAGCAGCGCGTTGACTTCCTCGGCCGTGGCTTCTTTTTTCAGCTGCACGGTGAGGTCGACCAGCGACACGTTGATCACCGGCACACGCACGGCCATGCCGGTCAGCTTGCCCGCCAGTTCCGGCAACACCAGGCCCACCGCTTCGGCGCGCCGGTCTTGCTCGGGATCATGTTCTGGGTGGCCGAGCGCGCGCGGTACGGGTCGGTGTGGTAAACATCGGTCAGGTTCTGGTCGTTGGTGTAGGCGTGAATGGTGGTCATCAAGCCGCTTTCGATCCCCAGTTCGCGGTGCAGCACTTGGGCCACCGGCGCCAGGCAGTTGGTGGTGCACGAGGCGTTGGAGATGATCTGATGGGATTGACGCAAGATGTCATGGTTGACGCCGTACACCACGGTGGCGTCGGCGCCCTTGGCCGGGGCCGAGATGATCACCTTGCGCGCGCCAGCGGTAATATGCGCGGCGGCCTTGTCACGGTCGGTGAACAGACCGGTGCATTCGAACACCACGTCGATCTTGTGCGCAGCCCACGGCAGGTCGGCAGGGTTGCGAATGGCACTGACAGCAATCCGGTCACCATTCACGGTCAGGCTTTCCTGATCGTGGGCGACCTCTGCATCGAAAGTACCGTGCACGGTATCGTATTTGAGCAAGTGGGCATTGATCGAACTGTCGCCCAGGTCATTGATGGCGACGATCTGCAAATCCTGGCGGTAGCCTTGGGTATACAGTGCGCGCAGGACATTACGGCCGATACGGCCAAAACCGTTGATTGCGATACGAAGAGTCATTGGAAAGTGCCTATCGTCGATTTGTTGTAAGAATTACAAGATTATTCGCATAAAAATAGAAAACAAGCCTTTTTAGTGGCAATATTTTGTTCAATCTACAATTAGTGACCTGAATCAACTGGTCCGATGAGTCAAAAGAAACGCTGCCAGCACCTGCGCCGCGCGCTTTTGACCCGCAAAGGATCCAGGGTCGCCACATCCGTTAGCCTGGAGTTCTACACATGCATCCCCGCGTTATTGAGGTCACCGAACGGCTTATCGCCCGCAGTCGTGCAACCCGCGAGGCTTACCTTGCGCTCATTCGCGGCGCAGCCAGCGACGGTCCGATGCGCGGTAAGCTGCAATGCGCCAACTTTGCCCATGGCGTGGCCGGTTGTGGCACTGAAGATAAAAATAGCCTGCGCATGATGAATGCCGCCAACGTGGCAATTGTTTCTTCATATAACGACATGCTCTCGGCGCATCAGCCGTACGAACATTTTCCTGAACAGATCAAAAAAGCCCTGCGTGAAGTCGGCTCGGTCGGCCAGTTTGCCGGTGGCACCCCCGCCATGTGCGACGGCGTGACCCAAGGCGAGCCCGGCATGGAGCTGAGCCTGCTCAGCCGTGAAGTGATTGCCATGTCCACGGCGGTAGCGCTGTCCCACAACATGTTCGACGCCGCGCTGATGCTGGGCATCTGCGACAAAATCGTCCCCGGCCTGATGATGGGTGCCCTGCGTTACGGCCACCTGCCGATGATTTTCGTACCCGGCGGCCCAATGCCCTCGGGCATCTCCAACAAACAGAAAGCCGACGTGCGCCAGCGCTATGCGGAAGGCAAAGCCAGCCGCGAAGAACTGCTGGAATCGGAGATGAAGTCCTACCACAGCCCCGGCACTTGCACTTTTTATGGCACCGCCAACACCAACCAATTGCTGATGGAAGTGATGGGCCTGCACTTGCCGGGCGCTTCGTTCGTCAACCCGTACACGCCGCTGCGTGATGCGCTGACCCGCGAAGCGGCGCACCAGGTCACCCGCTTGACCAAGGCCAACGGCAACTTCACGCCGATTGGCGAAATAGTCGACGAAAAATCCATCGTCAACTCCATCGTCGCCCTCAACGCGACCGGCGGTTCCACCAACCACACCCTGCACATGCCGGCCATCGCGATGTCGGCGGGCATCATCCTCACCTGGCAAGACATGGCCGACCTCTCCGAGGTGGTGCCGACCCTGTCCCACGTGTACCCCAACGGCAAGGCCGACATTAACCACTTCCAGGCGGCGGGCGGCATGTCGTTCCTGATCCGCGAACTGCTTGAGGCCGGCCTGCTCCACGAAGACGTCAACACCGTGGCGGGCAAGGGCTTGAGTCGTTACACCCAAGAGCCGTTTTTGGTCGACGGCGAGTTGGTCTGGCGCGATGGCCCGATTGAGAGCCTCGACGAAACCATCCTGCGCCCGGTGGCCCGTGCGTTTTCGCCCGAAGGTGGCCTGCGTGTGATGGAAGGCAACCTCGGGCGCGGCGTGATGAAGGTCTCGGCCGTGGCGCCGGAGCACCAGATCGTCGAAGCACCGGCAGTGGTGTTCCAGGATCAACAGGATTTGGCCGATGCGTTCAAAGCGGGCGAGCTGGAAAAAGACTTCGTCGCGGTGATGCGTTTCCAGGGCCCGCGCTCCAACGGCATGCCGGAACTGCACAAGATGACGCCGTTTCTTGGGGTGTTGCAGGACCGCGGTTTCAAAGTAGCGTTGGTGACAGACGGGCGTATGTCCGGCGCCTCGGGTAAGATCCCTGCGGCGATTCACGTTAACCCCGAAGCCCAAAGTGGCGGGCCGCTGGCACGCGTCAAAGATGGCGATATTATTCGCGTCGATGGCGTGAAGGGCACCCTGGAGCTTAAAGTGGACGCCGAAGAATTTGCAGCGCGCATTCCTGCCACGGGCCTGTTGGGCAACAACGTGGGTGCCGGTCGCGAGCTGTTTGCATTTATGCGCTTGGCCGCAAGCTCCGCAGAGCAAGGCGCCAGCGCCTTTACCTGTGCCTTGGAGACGCTTAAGTGAAGCTAGCGCTGGTCGGTGACATCGGGGGTACCAACGCGCGTTTTGCGTTGTGGCGGGACCAGCAACTGCATTCGATTCGTGTGCATGCCACGGTGGATCACACCAGCCCTGAGGAAGCGATCAAGGCTTACCTGAAGGAAGAAGGCCTGCCAATCGGCGACATCGGCGCGGTGTGCCTGTCGGTCGCGGGGCCAGTGAGTGGCGATGAATTCAAATTCACCAACAACCACTGGCGGCTGAGCAAGGCGGCGTTTTGCAAGACCTTGCAGGTCGACGAGTTGCTGCTGATCAATGACTTCTCGGCCATGGCCTTGGGCATGACCCGGCTCAAACCCGACGAATTCCGCGTGGTCTGTGAGGGCACGCCGGAACCGTTGCGCCCGGCGGTGGTGATCGGCCCAGGCACCGGCCTCGGTGTCGGCACCTTGCTGAACCTGGGTGAAGGCCGTTGGGCGGCGCTGCCGGGGGAGGGCGGGCATGTCGACCTGCCGCTGAGCAGCCCGCGTGAAACCCAGTTGTGGCAGCATATTCACGCAGAAATCGGCCACGTCAGCGCCGAGACCGCCTTGAGCGGCGGCGGGCTGCCACGCGTGTACCGCGCCATTTGTGCGGTTGATGGGCACACGCCGGTGCTGGACACGCCTGAAGCCATTACGGCGGCGGGCCTGGCAGGGGACCCGGTGGCGATCGAAGTGTTGAACCAGTTCAGCATCTGGCTGGGCCGCGTGGCCGGCAACAACGTGTTGACCACCGGTGGACGCGGTGGCGTGTATATCGTCGGCGGGGTCATCCCACGGTTCGCCGACTTCTTTATCAACAGCGGTTTTGCCAAGAGCTTCAGCGACAAAGGCTGCATGAGCGATTATTTCAAAGGCATTCCGGTGTGGTTGGTGACCGCGCCGTATTCGGGA
Organism: Pseudomonas kitaguniensis; assembly: GCF_009296165.1. Lineage (GTDB taxonomy): Bacteria > Pseudomonadota > Gammaproteobacteria > Pseudomonadales > Pseudomonadaceae > Aquipseudomonas > Aquipseudomonas kitaguniensis. The sequence continues at coordinate 33,505 of NZ_VUAZ01000138.1, forward strand.
TTGACCGGGGCGGGTGTGGCACTTGAGCAGGCTTTTGCGTAGGCAATGATGGCCTCTTCGCGAGCAAGCCCGCTCCCACATTCAACCGCATTCATCAGCTGGAATGAGTTTAAATGTGGGAGCGGGCTTGCTCGCGAAGGGGTCCTTGAAAGCAACACATGACTCAGGTTTGGCCATAACAACAAGGGGGACCCGTGAGCGTAATCAGTAAATCGATTCTTCTGGTCGACGACGACCAGGAAATCCGCGAATTGCTGCAAACCTACCTCAGTCGCGCCGGTTTCCAGGTGCGTGGCGTGCCGGATGGCGCGCGGTTCCGCCAGGCAATGAACGAGGCGCCGTGCGACCTGGTCATCCTCGATGTGATGTTGCCGGACGAAGACGGCTTCAGCCTCTGCCGCTGGATTCGCCAGCACCCGCGCCAGGCGCAGGTGCCGATCATCATGCTCACCGCCAGCTCCGACGAAACCGACCGCGTGATCGGCCTGGAGCTGGGCGCGGATGACTACATCGGCAAGCCGTTCAGCCCCCGCGAGTTGCAGGCGCGCATCAAGGCCTTGTTGCGCCGTGCCCAATTCGGCCAGGAACGCAGCAGCGCCGGCGATGTGTGGGTGTTTGATGAGTGGCGCCTGGACATGATCAGCCATCGCCTGTTTCACGCTGACGGCGAAGAGGTGATTCTCTCCGGCGCCGACTTTGCCCTGCTCAAACTGTTTCTTGACCACCCTCAACAAATTCTCGACCGCGACACCATCGGCAACGCCACCCGTGGCCGCGATCTGATGCCGCTGGACCGTATCGTCGACATGGCCGTCAGCCGTTTGCGTCAACGCCTGCGCGATACCGAAAAACCTCCAAGGCTGATCCGCACGGTACGCGGCAGCGGTTATCAGTTGGCAGCCAGCGTGGTTGCCGGCAATGCCCACTGAGCATCTGACCGAGCGCCGCCGACGCTTCCCGGTGCCGCGCTCGCTGCTGGGGCGGATGTTGCTGCTGACCTTGCTCGCGGTGCTGTTCGCGCAAACGCTGTCCAGCGTGATCTGGGTCTCGCAATTGCGCGCCACCCAGCTTGAAGGTCTGGTCACCAGCGCACGCAGCCTGGCGCATTCGATGACCGCCAGCGTGAGTTACTTCCGCTCGCTGCCGGTGGCCTATCGCCCGTTAGTCCTTGATCAGTTGCGCAGCATGGGCGGCACCCGTTTTGTGGTGACGCTCAATGACCGCCCGCTGGACATGCAGCTGCTGCCGCAGACCCCGCGCAAACTCGCGGTGCTCAACGTGGTGGACGAAGTGCTGCGCCAGACCCTCGGCAGCGACGTGGATATTTCGGTGGAGTTCGTCAGCGCAGAAGACCTGCGCATTTTCAACGCCGGTTTGAAGCTTGATGAACTGCCGCGTTCGTGGGCGCATTACGCGCTGACCCTTGAGCCGGTCAACCCGCCGGTGCTGGTCACGCAGATTCAACTTGCTGCGGGCGAGTGGCTGTACATCGCCTCGCTGCTGCCCGAACCCTACACCAGCCTTGAAGAACAAGGCCTGCCGTCGCAGCAGGTGTGGTTCATCGTGCTGACCAGTGGTTTTCTGTTGTTGTTTATCGGCCTGTTGGTGCACTGGCAGAGCCGGCCGCTCAAACGCCTCGCGCGGGCGGCGCGCGACCTGTCATTGGGCGCCGATGTAGAGCCGGTGGCCGAAGGCGGTGGCAGTGAAGTGGTCGAAGTGGGCCGAGCGTTCAACGCGATGCGCGAACGGATCAGCCGCTACCTGACGGAGCGCAGCCAATTGTTCAGCGCGATTTCCCACGATTTGCGCACCCCCATTACCCGTCTGCGCCTGCGCGTTGAGCTGCTTGAAGACGAGAACCTGCAAGCCAAATTCGGCCGTGACCTGGACGAATTGGAGCTGCTGGTGAAAGGCGCGCTGCAATGCGTGAAAGACACCGACATCCACGAAAACATTGAACCGGTCGACCTTAATCACGTGCTCGACTGCTTGGTGGAACCGTACCTGGCGCCCAACGGCAATGGCCGCATCACCCAGCACGGCCGCGCGTTGGCGCCGTACGCGGGCAAGCCACTGGCGCTTAAACGCTGCATCGGCAACCTGATCGACAACGCGTTGAAGTACGGGCAGAACGCGCATTTGTATATCGAGGACGACGGCGCAGAATTCATCCTGCACGTCGACGACGAAGGTCCGGGTGTACCGCAGCAGCGCCTTGAGCAAGTCTTCGAGCCGCACTTTCGCCTCTCCGGCCAGCAGCAAGGCTACGGCTTGGGGCTGGGCATTGCGCGCAACATCGCCCACAGCCACGGCGGTGAAGTGAGCTTGCAGAATTTGCGCGAGGGTGGGTTGCGCGTCACCCTGCAACTGCCCCGAACCCTGGACTAAACAGCGCTAAACCGCAGCGCCAAACAACGCTGGGCAAAAAAACGCTGCACGCCAGAGTTCTGGAGATCAAATGTGGGAGGGGGCTTGCTCCCGATAGCCTTGGGCCAGCCAACTCATCTCTAGCTGACACACCACCCTCGGGAGCAAACACCCTTCCATCTGTTGACCTTGTTTTGGTCAGATACTCTGGCGCATTCTGGCCAAATCTCTTAACGGCGGTGCACCAAACAGCCGGCTGTATTCGCGGCTGAACTGCGACGGGCTTTCATACCCCACCCGATACCCCGCCGCCGAGGCTTCCAGCCCTTCGGCAATCATCAGCCGTCGCGCTTCCTGCAAGCGCAGTTGCTTCTGGTATTGCAGCGGGCTCATGGCAGTGATCGCCTTGAAGCGGTGGTGCAACGTCGAGACGCTGAGGTTCACTTCCTTGGCCAAGTCATCAATACGCAGGGGTTGCTCGTAGTTGCCGTTCAACCACTTGATCGCCTGGCTCACGCGATGGCTCTGACTGTTGGCCACGGCGATTTCATACAGCCGATAACCCTGCGGGCCACGCAGTAAACGGTAAAGAATTTCACGATTGATCAGCGGCGCGAGCATTGCCACGTCTTTCGGTGTGTCGAGCAGGCGCGCCAGGCGTAGCACGGCATCGAGCAATTGGCTGTCGATGCGGTCGACGTACATGCCGCGCGATGTCGGGCGCGAAGGCACGCCCATCGGCCCGGCTTCGGCGATCAGCGCAGTGAGCTGCGCCGTGTCGATGTTGATGCGCACCGAGAGGTTAGGCGCTTCTGGCGTGGCCTCAATGATCCGGCCGGCCACCGGCATCGCCACCGAGAAGACTAAATAGTTGAGCGGGTCGTAGGCAAAAATCTCGTCGGCCAGGCGCACTTCCTTGCTGCCGCTGGCCAGGATGCACAAGGCCGGCTCCACCAGCACCGGCATGAAGTTGCGCGGCGCGTTGTGGCGATTCAGAAACAGCGAGGTAATCGCCGTGCCGTAAGAGCCATCTTCCCACGTGTGGCGCTGCACGATGCTGGCCAGTTCGGCGCGCTGTTTTTCCATCTCGGTATCGAGGGGCATGGCGTTAGGGGCATTCGACGACATGAGGCGTCCTCTGCGAGTTGCGTTAATGCGCCCAGATTAGCGGCGGAGTTTCAAAAGGTGTTACTTCGATTCTGCCTAATGCTTGCCTGATCCTGCGATAAAGCGTGAATCAGGCAAGTTTGGCGCCTGTCATCTGCCTGAAACATTGAGCCTGTGGCGGGAATAAAAACAGCCGGCTGCACGGCTTATCTACGCGTACGGCAGGATTGTGCAATAAGCCTGCAGGAATTGACTAACCGCGCCCACCGCCGCGCCGTTATCTTTGATCCTGTGGCAACACGCCCTCACAGTGTTTGCCGAGCATCACTTCTCAACGGGAGAGTCGAACATGCCAACCCCCATTCCCGCGAGCCATATGGCCTTTGTCCGCGCCCGTACCGGGTGCAGCACCGAACTCGGTGCACGCTTGAGCAGCTTGCTTGAACCTGGCCGCGAGGCGCAGGGCTGCCTGCAATTTTCGTTGCAGCATTCCCAGGTCGACCCCGATGTGTGGCTGGTCGCGGGTTTCTGGAGCAGCGAGCAGGCGATGAGCGCCTACTTCAATTCCCCGGCCCTGATGATCTTTACCGAGCTGTTGAACGACGGCGTGGTCCGTAGCATCGACTTCCAGACCTTTACCGATGCATCCGCCGCGAATGCGTACGGCGAGTACCTGCAACTCGCCGGTTAAGGTTTAGAATGGTCGGCTTTCCCATTGGCCAGGACCTGCAACATGGCACGTAAAGAGTTTGCCCACCACGAAGCCGTTTCCGCCTTGGTGCGTGAAGAAGAGGGTGGCTACAGCGCAGCCATCGCCGTCAAGGCACTGGATGGCATGGGCGCGCCACGCTTTCACAAAATCCTTGAAGGGCAGACCTTCAAGACCGCCTCCGACGCTGACGATGCGGCTGCCGTGCAGCTTGAACGGCTGCTGGATGTGGATGAAGAAGGCCAGTTGGCCTGGGCCACAGCGGCCAACTAACCCAATCCTGGAGGCGGCAAGCCGCCCCAGGATTTTTATGGCTCTGCTGTCAGCTTTTGCTGGCGCCAGGGCGATACATCTTGAACAACGCCTCCGGCCCCAACTGGAAGTAATCCGCCGGGCCACCGCCGCGCAAGATCGGCTCGGCCGCGGCGGTGTCGTACACCCCATCCTTGAGCAGCCACTTGGCGATGTGCACCGCGACCACCTCGCCGAGCACCAGCCAACTTGGCACCAACTGTTGGTCGGCACGTTGCAGCTGAATGATCTGCGTCACCTTGCACTCGAACGACACCGGGCTCTCGCCCACGCGCGGTACGCCGACAATTCTTGAGGCCACCGGCGTCAGGCCGGCCAACTCGAATTCATTCACTTGGGGTGCTACCGCCGCGCAACTCTGGTTCATCTGCTCGGCCAGCGGGCGGGTGGCCAGGTTCCACACAAACTCGCCGGTCTGTTCGATATTGTTCAGGCTGTCTTTGCGCCCGACGCTGGAAAACCCAATGATCGGCGGAATGTAGTTAAACGCATTGAAGAAGCTGTAGGGCGCCAGGTTCAGGCGGCCTTCGCTGTCGTGGGACGAAATCCAACCGATGGGCCGTGGGCCGACGATGGCGTTGAACGGGTCGTGCGGCAGGCCGTGGCCGTTGGCGGGTTCGTAAAAGTGAATATCGTCAGGCATGGCCGGGGTTCCTGCTAGTCAGTTCGGTGAGGGGCTCATACTGCAAGCCATGGCGGCGAATTTCCATCGACTGTATGGAATTTTCATTGATTGCCCACCTATTTTTCACAGCGCCACGTTCAGTCTGCCCGCCAGGTCGACAGCCCCGTATAAGTCGGCCCACTGAAAGACTGAGCTCTGTAGAGCTGTACTGAACTGCCCGAAATGTGGGAGCGGGCTTGCTCGCGATGGCGGTGTAACAGTCAATTGATGTGTTGGCTGTCACACCCTCATCGCGAGCAAGCCCGCTCCCACTTTTTACCGCGTCGCAGCGTTAGTCCGTGGTGATCCGAGAATGTTTGCGGGTGTCTTTCATGGTCACATAAACCACCAGCGACACCGCGATACACGCCGTCACATACCAGTAATAACCGGTTTCCATGCCAATGCTCTTGAACCACAGCGCGATGTATTCAGCCGTACCGCCGAAGATCGATACGGTCAGCGCATACGGCAGGCCTACGCCCAAGGCGCGAATTTCGGTCGGGAACAGCTCGGCTTTCACCACCGCGTTGATCGAGGTGTAGCCGCTGACGATGATCAGCGCTGCCATGATCAGGAAGAACGCGCCCCACCAGCTTTGAATGGTGTGCAGCGTGGTGAGGATCGGCACGGTAAACAGCGTACCGAGGATGCCGAAAGCGATCAGGATCGGCCGCCGCCCGACTTTATCCGACAGCCCGCCGACCAGTGGTTGCAGGCACATGAACAGAAACAGCGTGGCCGCCGAAATGGTGGTGGAGTCGGAGATGCTCATGCCGACAGTGTTCACCAGGTATTTCTGCATGTAAGTGGTGTAAGTGTAGAACGCCAGCGTGCCGCCCATCGTCAGGCCGACCACGGTCAACACTTCCTTGGGGTGGCGCATCAAGGTGCGCATGGCGCTTTCCCTGGATTTTTCCTTTTTGGTGAACGACTCGGTTTCTTCCATGCCGCGCCGCAGGAACAGCGCGACCACTGCGCACAACGCGCCGATGGCAAACGGGATGCGCCAGCCCCAGGCATACAACTGCTCGGTGGTCAGCGTTTGTTGCAGCACGATCAGTACCGCCAGCGCTATGAGTTGGCCGGAGATCAGGGTCACGTACTGGAAGCTGGAGAAGAACCCGCGACGTTCCTTGGTCGCCATTTCACTCAGGTAGGTGGCCGAGGTGCCGTACTCGCCGCCGACCGACAGGCCTTGCAGCAAGCGTGCGAACACCAGCAGGATCGGTGCGCCGATGCCGATGGTGTCGTAACCCGGCGTTAACGCGATCAGCAGCGAGCCGAAGCACATCAGCAATACCGAGGCCATCAGCGCGGCCTTGCGGCCTTTGTAGTCAGCATAGAGGCCCATCAGCCAGCCGCCGATCGGGCGCATGATAAAACCCACGGCGAAGATCGCGGCGGTGTTCATCAACTGAGCAGTGGAGGAGCCGGCGGGGAAGAAGGCTTTGGCGAAGTACAGCGAGAAGGCCGCGTAGACGTACCAGTCATACCACTCGACCATGTTGCCGACGGAGCCGCTGAAGATCGATTTGATCCGGCTGGACGTCGTGCGTTCTTTTGCCGGCGCAGCCGCCGACCCCAAAGGCAAGGTGTTGGAGTTATCCATTGAAGGATCCTTCATCTAATTGTTTTTGTGGAGCGGCGCGAACGCTGCCTGGTTCGGGCTATAGCAGGAGCTGTGCCAAGTAGATGAAGGCCCGGTTTGGAAGGGTTGCAGAATATTTTTGAGCGGAAAGTCGCTGATGGTTTTGGGGGTGTGAGCGGAAATCCGCTTATGGTTGAGGGCCTCATCGCGAGCAAGCCCGCTCCCACACTGGAACGTATTCACAGGCCAAAATGTGGGAGTGGGCTTGCTCACGATGGCGTCCTGCCAGGCAACACACAAACCAGCCTAGATAAACCTCTCGCGCACCAACCCATGCCGCTGCATTTTTTCATTGAGGGTGCGACGCGGCAGTTGCAGTTCGGCCAGCACCGCCTTGATGTCGCCCTTGTGCCGCATCAGCGCCGCTTTCAGGCAGTGGGCTTCGAAGGCTTCCTGCTGCGCCGCCAACGATTGCCCTGCCTCAATGCCTTCCGGCTCCGGCTCGCCGAGGCCCAGCACCTGGCGTTCAGCGACATTCGCCAGCTCGCGCACATTGCCCGGCCAGTCATGGCTGAGCAGCCGCCCGAGTTGCGCGCCGCTCAACGGCTCGACGCTGCGGCCCAGGCGTTCGGCGGCGCTGTGTGCAAAGTGCTCGAACAACAGCGGAATATCTTCGCGACGCTCGCGCAGCGGCGGCAGGCGCAGTTGCGCGACATTCAGGCGATAGGCCAGGTCTTCGCGAAAACGCCCGGCGCGGGCTTCTTCCAGCAGGTCGGGCTTGGTGGCCGCAATAATGCGTAAATCCACCTGAATACTTTGGTTGGAGCCCAGCCGTTCAAGTTTCTGCTCTTGCAACACGCGCAGTAGTTTGACCTGCTGGGCCAGCGGCATGCTTTCGATTTCATCGAGGAACAGTGTGCCGCCATGCGCATATTCGAGTTTGCCGATGCGCTTGCCTTGCGCGCCGGTGAACGCGCCACTTTCGTGGCCGAACAGCTCGGCTTCAAACAGTTGCTCCGGGATGGCGGCGCAATTGAGCGCCACAAAGGGCTTTTTGGCGCGTGGGCCAAAGTCATGCAGGCAGCGCGCGACCAATTCCTTGCCGCTGCCGGTCTCGCCACGAATCAACACGTTGACGGGCAAGGTCGCCAGGTCCAGCACCTGGCGTCGCAGGTTTTGCACGCTGCGCGACACACCCAACAGGCTGCACTCCAGTTGCGCGCGGTGGTCGGCCTGTTGATGCAGGCGGCGGTTTTCCAGAATCAGCCCGCGTTTGTCGAGGGCGCGGCGCAGGCTGTTGAGCAAGTCCTGCGGGCTGAAGGGCTTTTCCAAAAAGTCGTAGGCACCGTCGCGCATGGCTTCGACGGCCATTGGCACATCGCCGTGCCCGGTGAGCAATATCACCGGCAAGCCGGCATCACGGCGCTGAACTTCGGCCAGCAGGTCCTGGCCGCTTAGCCCCGGCATGCGCACGTCGCTCAGAATCACGCCGGGGAAATCCTTGGGCAGTTGCGCCAGGCATTCCTCGGCGCGGCTGAACAGCTGCACGTCAAACCCTGACAGGCTCAACCATTGTTCGACGGCCGTGCGAATGCTGGCTTCGTCATCCACCACAATCACTGCGTTCAACATGGTTCGGGCGTCTCCAGCGCAATAGGCAAGGTCAGGGTAAATACGGCGCCGTCGCCATGGTTGCCGGCGACCAAGCGCCCGCCCAGTTCGTGCACGATGGCGTAGGACACCGCCAACCCGAGGCCGAGCCCATCACCCACGGGTTTGGTCGTAAAGAACGGGTCGAACACGTTGTTCAGGTGTGCCTCGGCAATCCCGCCGCCGCTGTCGCTGACGCTAAGCTGCCACAGTTGCTCATCGCCGTGCAGGCGGATTTCCAGGCGTTTGCGCGGCTTGCCGGCCATTGCATCAAGGGCGTTGCGCAGCAGGTTGATCAACACCTGTTCCAGGCGGATTGCATCACCACGTACCCAGGCCGGGCGAGTCAGGTCCAGCACCACGCCGATGGCTTCATCGCGCAGGCGCGCGTCGAGCAAGTGCAGGGACTGGTCGACCACGGTCGCCAGGTCAAGACGTTCGCGCAGGCCGCTCGGGCTCTTGCGCGCGAACGTCTTGAGGTGGCCGGTGAGTGCGGCCATGCGCGTGAGCATCTCGTCCAGTGGCGTCAGCGCCTTGTAGGCGTCTTCCACGCGGCCGTGGTCGAGCAGCAGCCGCAGAGTTGCTAACTGCATGCGTTGGGCGGTCAGCGGCTGGTTGATTTCGTGGGCGAGGGCGGCCGACATCTGCCCCAATGCCGCCAGCTTGGCCGATTGCACCAGGCCATCCTGGGCGGTGCGCAGCGCTTGAGTGCGCTCTTCGACAAGCTGTTCAAGCTCTTCGCGGCTGCGTTGGCGTAAACGGCCGAGGCGCCAGCGTTGGGTCAGGAGCAGCGCCAGAAACACCAGTGCCAGCCAGGAACCCGCAGCGGCGAGGCCGGCGTTGCGCTGGTCTTCAAAGGCGAACTGCGGTTTGCGCAGCAGGTGCAAGGTCCAGCCCTCGGCCTTCAAGGGCAAAGATTGCCAGAGATAATTGGCGCTGCCGTCCGGGCCGTTGACGCGCATCAGGTGGCTGTTTTCGTCAAAACGCTGCAACGTTTGAGCCTCCAGCGGTTGCAGGTGTTTTTTGTCGTATTGGCGGGTGGCCGCAAGGTCGGCGAGGTCGTCGGCCGTCAACGCACGCAGGTTGCGATAACGCCAGCCGGGCTGGGTGGCGATAAACACAATGCCGCGCGCATCGCTGATCAGTAGCAGGTCGTTGCCTTGAGCCCACTCGCGTTCAAGTTCGGGGAATTCCAGCTTGACTACCATGGCGCCGAGGAACTGTTCATGTTCATCGACCACGGCGCTTGAGAGGAAGTAACCCGGAATGCCGGTGGTCACCCCCACCGCATAAAAGCGCCCGGTGCCCTGGCTCAAGGTCTGGCTGAAATAAGGCCGAAACGCGTAGTTGTGCCCGACGTAGCTGCTCGGCAGGTTCCAGTTACTCGCCGCCACGGCCAGGCCGGTACGGTCCATCAGTTCGAGGGTAGAAGATTGCGCGGCGCCATTGATGCGCGCCAGTTTGCGGTTGAGCACGTCTTGGGTGGTGGCATCCAGCGGGCTTTTCAACGCGCTGATCATTTCCGAGTCCAGCGCCAATACGGCGGGGAGGGCGCGGTAGCGTTCGATCAGGGTGTGCAGCGAGTTGCCGTACAGCGTGAGCTGTTGATGGGCGCGGGCGGCGTCGTCGACCAACGCCTGGCGCTCGGCATGGCGCGTGGCCAAGGCAGCGGCCAGCACCGCGCCGGCGATGATCAGCAGCGAGTAGAAGGTCAGGCGCAGCGGGCGAGGGATCACGATCATACGGTGATGGGCAGGCACGGTAAGGGGTGGGCACCATAGCATGCGCGGCCTGGATCTTGTGGGGCCTGGCTTTTGTGTGGGGGCTTGTGTGGGGGCTTATGTGGAAAGGGGCTTGCTCCCGATGGCAGTGTGTCAGCTGCGCACAGGCTGACTGACACTCACTCATCGGCAGCAAGCCCCCTCCCACATTTACTGCGTTCAGCGTTTGTCCTAGCGGGTGAGGTGCTTACTGCACTTCTACCGCCAGGCTTTCACTGATTTTTTTCTGCCAGATGGCAGGACCGGTGATGTGTACGGATTCGCCTTTGCTGTCCACCGCAACGGTGACCGGCATGTCTTTCACGTCGAACTCGTAGATCGCTTCCATGCCCAGTTCGGCGAACGCGACGACGCGCGACTTCTTGATAGCTTGCGCCACCAGGTAAGCCGCGCCGCCGACGGCCATCAAGTACACCGCTTTGTGGTCTTTGATCGCTTCGATGGCGGTTGGGCCGCGCTCGGATTTGCCGATCATGCCCAGCAGGCCGGTTTGCTCAAGGATCTGACGGGTGAACTTGTCCATCCGCGTCGCGGTGGTCGGGCCAGCAGGGCCAACCACTTCTTCGCGCACCGGATCAACCGGGCCGACGTAGTAGATGAAGCGGCCCTTGAGGTCTACCGGCAGGGTTTCGCCCTTGTTCAGCATCTCGACCATGCGCTTGTGCGCCGCGTCGCGACCGGTGAGCATTTTGCCGTTGAGCAACACGGTTTCGCCCGGCTTCCAGCTCTGCACGTCTTCCGGGGTCAGGGTGTCGAGGTTGACACGGCGGGCCGACGGGCCAGCCTCCCAAACGATTTCCGGGTAGGCGTCCAACGATGGCGCTTCCAGCGAGGCCGGGCCGGAACCATCCAGCACGAAGTGCGCGTGGCGGGTGGCGGCGCAGTTGGGGATCATGCACACCGGCAGCGAGGCGGCGTGGGTCGGGTAGTCCATGATTTTGACGTCGAGCACGGTGGTCAGGCCACCCAGGCCCTGGGCGCCGATGCCCAGTTGGTTGACCTTCTCGAACAGCTCCAGGCGCATCTCTTCGATACGGTTGGAGGGGCCGCGCTTTTTCAGCTCATGAATGTCGATGGACTCCATCAACACTTCCTTGGCCATCACCGCCGCTTTCTCGGCGGTGCCGCCAATGCCGATGCCGAGCATGCCCGGTGGGCACCAGCCGGCGCCCATGGTCGGAACAGTCTTGAGTACCCAGTCGACGATCGAGTCGGACGGGTTGAGCATGGCCATTTTCGACTTGTTCTCGGAACCGCCGCCCTTGGCCGCCACGTCCACTTCCACGGTGTTACCCGGGACGATGGAGTAGTGGATCACCGCCGGGGTGTTGTCCTTGGTGTTTTTACGCGCGCCTGCCGGGTCGGCGAGGATCGATGCACGCAGCACGTTTTCCGGCAGGTTGTACGCCTGGCGCACGCCTTGGTTGATCATGTCGTCCAGGCCCATGGTGGCGCCGTCCCAACGTACGTCCATGCCCACGCGCACGAACACGGTGACGATACCGGTGTCCTGGCAGATCGGACGATGGCCGGTGGCGCACATGCGCGAGTTGATCAAAATTTGCGCAATGGAGTCACGCGCTGCCGGCGATTCTTCGCGCAGGTAGGCTTCGTGCATCGCCTGGATGAAGTCAACGGGGTGGTAATAGGAAATGAATTGCAGGGCGTCGGCAACGCTCTGAATCAGGTCGTCTTGTTTGATCACGGTCATGAGTCGCGCTCCTCTATAAGGGAACATTCAATAAAGGTGGCTTCAGTGTTGCATCGGTCGGCTGAAGCCACCTTTCCAAGGCACGCCAAAGTGGTGCAGGCGCGACGCTAAAAAGGCGCGGCAGTATAACCCGGTGCGGTAGCCGATACACCCGACTATGGTCAAAGTCTGTGGGAGGTCCTACTGGATCTTTGATGTCGCGCTGTCGCGCGGCAAACGGGCTTGGGATGTTCTTCAGGTTGGGTATATATCCGGTATTGGGGTTATGGCTTATATCGGTTTCGCTCTTACAGCGAGTCACTTTTGATAGATCCGGAAGCCGGCCCAGTCAAAAGTGACCAAAACGCTCTCGCCCCAC
>NZ_VUAZ01000139.1 GCF_009296165.1 Pseudomonas kitaguniensis
CCACTAGACGAAGGGGACACACGTACAACATTCACTCCCTACCGCGTTTCGCTGTGTGCTTTACGCTGTAAGTGGCGCGCATTCTATGGATGGATTGAAAGGTCGTCAACCCCCATGGATAAATTTATTTAAATCAATGACTTCGCCCAGCTTTACCGGCCTGCACGGGCATTCCGCCCGCCCGGGCTTTGGCGCCTATATTCTGGCGTCCAACAAGACGCTATAGTTGCCGCAGGCAAATGATGGCAATGTGCACCTATCGAGCCAATGATTACCTATATAGAAGAAACTACCTGGGCAACTGGTCGAACAACCCTATCCGCCGGATGGCCCAGTCACTACACTCCACCACAAACCCTATAAAGAGGTCACACCGGTGACACCACTCATGATCACCCTGCTGGTAATAGTCGGGATCGTAATATTGATCGCCATTGGCTATATGAACCACGTGGTGGAAAACAACAAACTGGAAAAGAAGCGCACCGAGATCGAGCTTAACGATCGGCTGCGTCGCTGCGGTGAAATCACCGAGACATTCCCTGGCCAGTTAATGACCACCAAGCTCAAGCTGTTGTTGACGCGCCTGGAACTCAACGTTAACCAGCGACTGTTGAACATCAACAAATCCAGCGCACCGCTCAAGGCGCGTATTGCTGAGTTGAATGCACTGATCGCGCAAGGCGAGTCGATTCCGGTGAACAACCCGCCCGCGCCGATCCAGACCGAAGCCAAGGCCAAGGATGTGCGGTTTTTGCTCGAAGCCCTGCACGGTCAAGTCACCCGCGCCGCCCAGGACGGTTTCCTGCCGGCCAACGAGGCCAAGCACTGGATCAAGGAAATTCGGCATATCCTGGTGCTGTTGCACATCGAATTCTTCACCAACCTGGGCCAACACGCCCTGGTGCAAGGCCAGCCTGGCCAGGCACGTCTGGCGTTTGAGCGCGGCGTACAGTACCTGCGCAAGCAGCCGGAGCCGGTGTTCTACAGTGCGCAATTGCAGTTATTGGAGAACCAACTGGCACGCGCCAACTCCACGGTGCTGACCAACAGCGAGCCAGTCGAAGACGAAGTCAACGAACTGACCGAAGGCCTCAAGGTGGTCGACGCCGACGCCGAGTGGAAAAAGAAAGCCATCTACGACTGACACCGCGCCTTGTGTGGCGAGCCCCCTCGCCACATGCCATCACTTTGCATCTATCCTCCCGCTGCCGACTAGCGTAAAAAAGTGCACCTCACTCCATGAAGTTAGAGGCCTGCTATGCCTGTCGCCGTGATTGATGGACAACCGCTGCACTATGTTGACCAGGGCACTGGCCCGGTTGTCGTGCTGGGCTCGAGCTACCTGTGGGGCGCCGAGATGTGGGCCGCGCAAATTGAAGCCTTGTCGCACCGGTATCGGGTGATCGCCCCCGAGCTGTGGGGCCATGGCGAATCCGGCCCGCTGCCGGCTCACACCCGATCCCTGGATGACTTGGCGCGCCAAACCCTGGCGCTGCTGGACCACCTCGACCTTGCGCACATCAATTTGGTCGGCTTGTCGGTCGGCGGCATGTGGGGCGCACGCCTGGCGTTACTGGCACCTGAGCGCATCAACAGCCTGGTGCTGATGGACACCTACCTTGGCGCCGAACCCGAGCCTACGCGCCAGTACTATTTCTCGCTGTTCAAGATGATCGAAGACGCCGGCGCTATCCCTGAGTCGCTGCTGGATGTGATCGCACCGATCTTTTTCCGCCCCGAGATTGATCGTCAATCGGCGCTGTACCAGGACTATCGCAAGGCGTTGCAGGCCTTTTCCGCAGAGCGCCTGCGGCAGAGCGTGGTGCCTCTGGGCCGTCTGATATTCAGCCGCACCGACATCCTCGACCAATTGCCGAACCTGGACCCCGACACCACGCTGGTCATGTGCGGCGAGCAGGACAAGCCACGACCACCCGCCGAATCCAAAGAAATGGCGGACCTGATTGGTTGCGGCCTGACCCTGATTCCCGACGCAGGGCACATCTCTTCCCGCGAGAACCCGGAATTCGTCAACGAAGCGCTGTTGACGTTCCTCGCCAACAACGCCTGATAGCCGCCCTGCCCTTTGATCGTCGCCAGGTGCGGCGATCAAAGGCGGAAGTGCCCCACCATGCCCTTGAGCTCCGCCCCCAACTGCGCCAACTTGATACTCGACACGGCGTTGCCCTGCATGCTCAACGCCGATTGATCGGCGCTCGCGCGAATACTGGTGACGCTGCGGTTGATCTCTTCGGCGACCGAGCTTTGCTGCTCGGCCGCTGCGGCTATCTGCTGGTTCATCTGCTGGATCAGTGACACCGCTGCGGCAATGCTGCCCAACGCGCTTTCGGCTTCCAGCGCGTCGCTGACCGCCAGTTTCACCAGTTCGCCGCTCTGCTGGATCTGCTGCACCGACGACTGCGCCGCGCCGCGCAAGGTACTCACCAGTTGCTCGATTTCCTCGGTCGATTGCTGAGTGCGTTTGGCCAGCGCCCGCACCTCGTCGGCCACCACCGCAAAACCACGGCCTTGCTCGCCTGCGCGCGCCGCTTCGATCGCCGCGTTAAGGGCGAGCAAATTGGTCTGTTCGGCCACACTTTTGATCACGCTCAACACGCTGCCGATGTTGTGGATTTCTGCACTCAGGCTTTCGATGCTGACGCTGGCATTGCTGCTGGAAGTAGCGAGCTGCTCAATGCGCTGCAAGCTTTGGCGCACCACCTGCTGGCCGCTTTCGACTTTGTGATCCGCTGTCTGCGCGGCTTGCGCGGCCTGTTCGGCGTTGCGCGCCACGTCATGCACGGTGGCCGTCATCTGGTTCATCGCCGTGGCGACCTGCTCGGTCTCCTCCTTTTGGCTGCTGACTTCGGCATTGGTTTGTTCGGTGACGCTGGACAACGAATGCGCCGAACTGGCCAATTGCTCGATTCCCGCCTGCAGCCCACTGACCATGTGGCTGAGGCCGCTGCCCATCTGGTGCATGGCCTGCATCAATTGACCGATCTCATCACCACGACTGACCTGCATGCGCCCGCTCAGGTCGCCGTCCGCAATCTGTTGCGCCACTGCGATGACACTGCGCAGCGGCGTCACGATCAAGCGGGTTATTACCCACGCCGCGATCAAGCCCACCAACAGCGCCATGGCTGACGAGCCAATAATCAACAACGCGCTTTCTTTCAGTTGCACCTGCATCGACTGATCTTCGGCGTCATACGCCTGGTTAACCCGGCTGACCACTTGATCGGCACGCTCATGCAGCTGTTTGTAGACGCCTTTTTCCTGCGCCAGCAACCCGGTGTATTCGCCGAGTTTTTCGCTGAACGCGGCGATGTGCCCGGACACTTCGTTGAGCACAGTCTGATAACCCGCGTCCGTTACCGACGTTTTCAGTTGCTCAACCTGAGCCAACGCCTGGTCAGCCTGTTCGATCTTGCCTTGCCCGGCGTCGTCTGCATCAGCCTTGCGGCTTTGATCCAGGCGCACCTGCGCTTGGTTCATGGCTTGCAACATCAACCGCGACACCTGGCTGATCTGCCCCGACTGCAGGATAAATTCGGCGCCGTCTTTACCCTGGCTTTCTTTGAGCGCATAGGTGCCATCGTCGGCGAGGCCGGCCTGCAACACGTCAAGGTTATTGGCGACGCTGGACACCGATCAACTGGCCATTTCCAGCGCCAGCTCTTTGGCTTGGGTAAGCTCGACAAACTCGTCGAACGCCTTGCGATAAGCTGCCAGCGACTGTTCAACCTCGCTCATCACCGGCACATTGGCGGCCGACTGGGCTTTCAGGCTGGCGGCCAGCGCGGCCAAGGCGTCGACGCTTGCATGCAGCGCCTCAACGGCTTTGGGGTCAGCGTGCAGCGCGTAGTCCTGTTCGATCAAGCGCACCTTGAACAGGCCGCTGTTGAGCGAAGACATCGCATTGAGACCTTCGAAACGCTGGCCAATGGTTTGCAGGGAGCCCACACCAATGGCTGCCACCAAGGCCGTCAGCAGCAGCACCAGGGCGAAACCCAAGGCCAGTTTTTTCGCCATACCGAGGTTGGCGAAACGTCGTTGCACGGCCGGTATCATTGCCTGGAATCCTCTTGCAATGGCGGATGCCATCAAGCCTGATTTGCGTGCCGCGAGATTCGCAACCACAGGCCACCGACACAAGACATTGGCGCCACAATAATGGCAAAAAGCTACACTCCCGTCGTTTTCAGAATGGTCGAGGTCGATTTGGCTGGCCCCAGCGCGCGGAACAGCGCCAGCGCACGCTGATCGGCGGCATACGCCACATTAATCCGCAGCCAGTGGCTGTGTTCGCCCTTGGGACTGAACAGCGCCCCCGGCGACAACAAAACGCAGAGTCGCCGTGCGCACGCCTGCAACCGCGCAGGGTCGCCCACGCCAGGGCGTGCCCACACAAACATGCCGCCGGCAGGCACAGCAAAGACTTCCCATTCCTCATCCTCCAGCGCCTGCAAGGTAAACGCCATTTGCGTGTTCAGGCGCTTGCGCAGGCGCTGTACCCACTTGCGGTAGGTGCCATTGGCCAGCAAAGTGGCGACCACGGCTTCGGCGAAGCGTGAAGTGCCGATGCCAGTGAGTGTTTTGAGGCTGACCAGTTGCGCGATGATGGCCGTGCTGGCGCTGAGGTAACCCACGCGCAACGCACTGCTGAGGGTCTTGGAAAAGCTCGAAATATAGATCACCCGGTCATCATGCGGCAGCGCCGAAAGCCGCGTGCAACTGGCGTGCTGCAAGTCGCCGTAAACGTCCTCTTCAACGATCAGGAAGTCTTCGCTGCGCGCCAGTTGCAAAAGACGCTCAGCCACCGCACGGCACAGGCTGGTGCCGGTGGGGTTGTGGTACAGGCAATTGATGAACAGGCACTTGGGACGATGGCTTTGCAGCAGCGTCTCCAGCACCGGAATATCCGGGCCGCCCACGGTGCGCGGAACCTCCAGCAACTTGACGCCGTGGCGCTCCAACTGGCGATAGAGGTTGGCGTACCCCGGCGTCTCGACCACCACCGTATCACCGGCCTTGAGCAGCGTGCGTATCAGCAAGTCCTGTGCGTGGCTGGCGCCATGGGTGGTGAGGATGCGGTCGAGGCTGGTGGCCACCTTGATCCGGGTCAGCCGCTTGAGCAGTTGCTCGCGCAACGCCGGCAACCCTAACGGCGTGCTGTAGTTGAAAAGGCCGGCAGTGTCGGTGCGGCTGATTTCGCGTATGGCATAACAAAGGTCATCGCTTTCGCGCCACGCATCCGGCAACCAGCCGCAGCCCAGGTTCAACTCGCCCAACGGGCTGTCGACATAGACGCCCCAGCCCAGCTCGGCGCCTTCATACCAGTGGCTTTCATGCGCAACCCGCGG
Source organism: Pseudomonas kitaguniensis (assembly GCF_009296165.1). GTDB lineage: Bacteria > Pseudomonadota > Gammaproteobacteria > Pseudomonadales > Pseudomonadaceae > Aquipseudomonas > Aquipseudomonas kitaguniensis. The sequence continues at coordinate 5,373 of NZ_VUAZ01000139.1, forward strand.
CTCGGCCACGGCAAATACCGAGCCTTGTTTTGACACCAATAACCCCTGCGCCACCATCCGTTCACAGGCCTCGATCACGCTGGACTGGCTGAGCAGGTTGTCGAGGGCCAATTGACGGACAGACGGCAAGCGCGTGCCTGGGCTCGCCTCGCTTGTGCGAATCCATTGCGCCACCGCGCTGACGATTTGCTGCACCACCGGTACAAGGGCTTGTCGATCGATCCCTAAATCCATGAGCCACTCACTTCAACTGTCTGTTATTCAACCCAAAACAGTTAAGCACAGAAGCCCGTAAAAACTGGCCGTAAAAACCATTAAAGTATTGATTTTATTGACTTATTTACCTCCTGATACACATTCACGCGCGGCCTTTTGCCAGCCCTGGAAACGCCCCACAACGCCCCTCGCCTTTTCGAATAGGCCGTGACGTGGTGTCCTAGATAGCCGTCGCGCCACCGTCCACCGCCAACGCGTGGCCGGTGGTGAACGCGGCGCCGTCGCTGCACAGGTAGAGCACTGCACTGGCGACTTCCTCGACGCTGCCAATGCGCCCAACCGGGTGCATCGCAGCGGCAAACTCAGCCTTGCGCGGATCAGCTTCATAGGCCCGACGGAACATATCGGTGTCGATGACCGCAGGGCACACCGCATTGACGCGAATTTTTTTCTTCGCGTACTCGATGGCCGCCGACTTGGTCAGGCCGATCACGGCATGCTTGGACGCCGCATAAATACTCATTTTCGGCGCCGCGCCCAGCCCTGCCACCGACGCGGTATTGACGATAGCCCCGCCGCCTTGGGCGAGCAGCAGCGGCAACTGATACTTCATGCACAGCCACACGCCCTTGACGTTGACGCCCATGATGGCGTCGAACTCGTCGAGGCTGCCGTCGGCCAGCTTGCCTTTCTCGATCTCGATACCGGCATTGTTAAACGCATAGTCCAAGCGACCGAAGGCTGCGACGGTCTGGGCCATCAACGCTTTTACATCTGCTTCCAGCGTGACATCACAGCGCACAAACGCAGCCTCGCCACCGGCCTGGCGGATCAGCCCGACCGTGCCCTCACCGCCCGCCGCGTCCAGGTCGGCGACCACGACTTTCAGGCCTTCTGCGGCGAACGCCAGCGCAGTGGCGCGGCCAATACCGGCGGCGGCGCCGGTCACCAGGGCGACCTGGCCGGAAAACGTCATGCTCATGGGGAGTGTCCTCTGCAAGAAATAGCCGTGGGCCGAGTCTAGCCAACGCGAGGGCACGCGCGTCAGCACTATCAGAAGCCCGGTGGGCACCGTATGGATCGCGGTGATAAAGCCGCCCGGCCAACTATCAGCCACGTCTATCGACGGCCATTCGCAGCGGTTGCAAAACCTTGCCCTCAACGCGCTGAAGGGCTATCACTCAGGTTCATTTATAAAGAGTGCTTGCCATGACTGCCCAGACCAATCGCCAATTCCTGCTCGCCAAACGCCCGGTCGGCGCGGCCACGCGGGAAACCTTTACCTACCAGGAAGTGCCGGTGGGCACGCCAGGCGATGGGCAAGTGCTGGTGCAGAATGAATACCTGTCGCTGGACCCGGCAATGCGTGGCTGGATGAATGAAGGCAAATCCTACATTCCACCTGTCGGCCTTGGTGAAGTGATGCGCGCGCTGGGCGTGGGCAAAGTGATCGCTTCGAACAACCCCAAATTTGCAGTCGGCGACTACGTCAACGGCGCGTTGGGCGTGCAGGATTATTTTGTCGGCGAACCGCGTGGTTTCTATACGGTCGACCCGACACTTGCGCCGCTGCCGCGCTACCTCTCAGCCCTGGGCATGACGGGCATGACCGCCTACTTTGCCCTGCTCGACACCGGCGCCCCGAAGGCCGGGGAAACCGTGGTGATCTCCGGCGCCGCCGGTGCGGTGGGCAGCATTGCCGGGCAGATCGCCAAGATCAAAGGCTGCCGCGTGGTCGGGATTGCCGGTGGCGCCGACAAATGCAAGTTCCTGCTGGATGAGTTGGGCTTTGACGCCGCCATCGACTACAAAAGCGAAGACGTGCCTGCCGCCCTCAAGCGCGAATGCCCCAAAGGCGTGGACGTGTATTTCGATAACGTCGGCGGCGAAATTCTCGACGCTGTGCTCAGCCGCCTGGCGCTTAAAGCCCGTGTGGTGATTTGCGGTGCCATCAGCCAATACAACAACAAAGAAGCGGTCAAAGGCCCGGCTAACTATTTGTCGCTGCTGGTTAACCGCGCGCGTATGGAAGGGTTTGTGGTGATGGACCACTCGGCGAACTTTGCCGCGGCAGCGCAGGAGATGGCCGGGTGGATGGCGCAGGGCAAGCTCAAGAGCAAAGAAGACATCGTGCAAGGCCTGGAGACGTTCCCGGAGACCTTGATGAAGCTGTTCAACGGTGAGAACTTCGGGAAACTGGTGCTGAAGGTTTAACCGCTCACTCAACTGTGGAAGCGGGCTTGTGTAGGAGCTGCTTGTGTGGGAGCTGCTTGTGTGGGAGCTGCTTGTGTGGGAGCTGCTTGTGTGGGAGCGGGCTTGCTCGCGATGGCATCAACCCGGTACGCCTGATGGTCCGAGGCGCCTGCATCGCGAGCAAGCCCGCTCCCACAAAAAGCAAAAGCAAATCTGCTGTGCATTCAATCCAGCAAACACACTCAGCGATCAGGCAATCTCGGCAACCACCGCCGCCAACGCCTTCGCAGGGTCCGCCGCCTGGCTGATCGGACGCCCGATCACCAAATAATCCGACCCCGCATCCAACGCCTGACGCGGCGTCAAAATACGCCGCTGATCATCCAAAGCGCTGCCCGCCGGGCGAATCCCCGGCGTCACCAGCTGCAGCGACGGATGCGCCGTCTTCAACGCCTCAGCCTCCAGCGCCGAACACACCAGACCATCCAGGCCAGCCTTTTGTGCCAGTGCCGCCAACCGCAAAACTTGCTCTTGAGGCTCAATATCCAAGCCGATACCGGCCAAATCTTCGCGCTCCATGCTGGTCAGCACCGTCACACCGATCAGCAAAGGCTTCGGCCCGCTGCGCTGCTCCAGCACCTCACGGCAGGCGTTCATCATGCGCAAGCCACCGGAGCAATGCACATTGACCATCCACACGCCCATCTCGGCGGCCGCTTTCACCGCCATGGCCGTGGTATTCGGGATGTCATGAAATTTCAGGTCGAGGAACACCTCAAAACCTTTGTCACGCAATGTGCCGACAATTTCTGCCGCGCAACTGGTGAACAGTTCCTTGCCGACCTTGACCCGGCAAAGCTTCGGGTCCAACTGGTCAGCCAGCTTCAGTGCGGCGTCACGAGTGGGGTAATCCAGGGCGACGATGATAGGAGTCTGGCAAACGGACATTGGAATGGGCTCTCAGGCAAGTCGAAATCGGCGCGGATTGTAGCGCAAGCCGCGCCATTGCGGGATCCGATGATCGGTAAATACTGACCAACCGCGCTACAACGGTGATCCAGGGTAATTGTTTCAAAGCTGATACATTCACGACATGCCCCCAACACGCCCCAAGGCTAGCCTCGCCCGCATGACCCACCGTTCAGCACTTCCAGCCATGGGGCTGGGCGCATATGCTGACAGCAACAACCAGGCAGATGATCGCACTATGCATACTTCTTCAGTCTCTGTGAACGACGAGCAAAAAGGCGCGGTGATCGCCGATGAAAAGCGCTGGAACACCCGCGCGCTGATCGTCGATGACGATGTGCCGATCCGCGAGCTGCTGATCGATTACCTGGCGCGCTTCAATATTCTCGCCGTCGGCGTGACCGATGGCACCGCCATGCGCCACGCCATGCAAGCCGAGACCTTTGATGTGGTGGTGCTCGACCTGATGCTGCCGGGCGAAGACGGCCTGTCGCTGTGCCGCTGGCTGCGCGGCGAATCGGACATCCCGATTTTGATGCTCACCGCGCGTTGCGAACCCACCGACCGGATCATCGGCCTGGAACTGGGCGCCGACGACTACATGTCCAAACCGTTCGAACCGCGCGAACTGGTGGCACGCATCCAGACGATTCTGCGCCGGGTGCGCGATGACCGTACCGAGCAACGCGCCAATATCCGCTTCGACAACTGGCGCCTCAACAGCGTGTTGCGCCAGTTGGTGGCCGACGACGGCCTGGTGGTGCCGCTGTCCAACGCCGAGTTCCGCTTGCTGTGGGTGTTTATCGAACGGCCGCGCCGCGTGTTGAGCCGCGAGCAATTGCTCGACGCCGCGCGTGGCCGCTCCATCGAAGCGTTTGATCGCAGCATCGACTTGCTGGTCTCGCGGCTGCGCCAGAAGCTGGGCGATGACCCCAAAGCCCCGCAGTTGATCAAAACCGTACGCGGCGAAGGTTACCTGTTCGACGCGCGGGATATTGGCTGATGCGCAACGCCTTCAACACGCTGTTCGGCAGGTTGTTCGGTGTGTTGTTGTTGGCCATTGTGTTGGCCCATGCACTGGCCTTCTTCTGGTTTCACCACTACGATCCGCCACCGCCGCAACGCCAGGAAACCTTCATTGAGCAACCGGATGGCTCGATGGTACCGCTGCACCGGGAGCACCGGCGCCCGTGGTTTGGTGGCCCGATAGTGCCGCTGACGTTCCAGTTTTTTTCGCTGATTATTGCGGCCTGGTATGGCGCCAAGCTGCTCAGCCGGCCGATCCAGCGCTTGAGTGCAGCCGCCGAACGCCTGAGCCTCGACCTCGACAGCCCGCCACTGAATGAATCCGGGCCGCGCGAGGCGCGCCAGGCAGCGTCGACCTTCAACCTGATGCAACGGCGTATTCGCGAACAAGTCAGCCAGCGCGCGCGCATGCTCGGCGCGGTCTCGCATGACCTGCGCACCCCGCTGTCACGCCTGAAGTTGCGCCTGGAACAGATCGAAGACAGCAAGCTGCAAGGCCAGATGCGCCAGGACCTGAACGACATGATCAGCATGCTCGACGCCACCCTGAGCTACCTGCACGAACAGCGCACCAGCGAGACCCGGCATTGGCTCGACGTGCAGGCGCTGGTCGAATCACTCAGCGAAAATGCCCAGGACCAAGGCTCTGACGTGCAGTTTGCCGGCAGTTGCGTGCCGTTGCAGGTGCAGCCAATGGCCCTGCGTTCATGCCTCAACAACTTGATCGACAACGCGCTGCGTTACGCCGGTACGGCGCGTGTAGAGTTGAGCGACAGCCGCGAAGCGCTGGTCATCCGGGTCATCGACCACGGCCCCGGCATTGCGGCGGATAAACGTGAGGCGGTGTTCGAGCCGTTCTTTCGCCTGGAAGGCTCACGCAACCGCAACTCCGGCGGCGTCGGCCTCGGCATGACGATTGCCAAGGACGCGGTGGAGCGCCTTGGCGGCCGCCTGAGCCTTGAAGAAACCCCAGGCGGCGGTTTGACCGCCGTGGTGTGGCTGCCGAGGGCTTAAACGGTTTTGTCGTCGCGACGCACTTGAGCCTGGGTTGCACTCCAATCCGTCAACAAGCTGTACGCCACCGCCAGCAAGGTCGGGCCGATAAACAGGCCGATAAAACCGAAGGCAATCAGCCCGCCAAACACGCCCAACAGCACAATCACCAGCGGCAAGTTGCCGCCTCGGCTGATCAGGTACGGCTTGAGTACGTTGTCGACGCCGCTGATGATGAACGTGCCCCACACCCCGAGGAATATCGCGTAGGTGTAATCGCCCTTCCAGGCCAGCCACGCCGTCGCCGGTATCCACACCAGCGGCGGGCCCATCGGGATCAGGCTGAGCAGGAAGGTAACGATGCCCAGCACCAGCGCGCCCGGCACACCCGCGATCAAAAAGCCGATCAGCGCCAGCACGGCTTGCGCGGCCGCTGTACCGATCACGCCGTTAACCACACGCTGCACCGTACCGGCCACCAGTTCGATGTAGTAACCGGCACGTTCGCCGATCAGGCGTTCCAGCAGGCGATGCACAAATGTCGCCAGGCGTGGCCCGTCACGGTAGAAGAAAAACACGAACACCAGGCTTAACGTTAGCTCCAGGATGCCGCCGCCGATCTGCGCGCTGCGCGCCAGCAGCCAATTACCCACCTGCCCCAAATACGGCTTGATGCTGACCATCAGCGCCGCGCCCTGTTGGTCGATGCTGTCCCACGTCGCCACCAGGCGCTCGCCGATAAACGGGATCGAACCCAGCCAGGTCGGCGCAGCAGGCAGGCCGTCGACTTGAACATCTTTGATCAGGCCCACGGCGTCACGCACATGGTCTGCCAGGTTGAACCCCAGCCACACCAGCGGCACTGCCACCAGCAACATCCAGCACAGTGTGAGGATGCCGGCCGCCAGGGACTCGCGACCGCCCAGCCAGCGGGTCAGCAAGCGCATCAGCGGCCAACTGGCAAACGCCAGCACCGCGCCCCAGAACAGCGCCGACCAAAACGGCGCCATCACCCAGAGGCTGGCACCAAACAACACCAGCAGCAGGATTTGCACCAGTAGGCGATCGTTATTGAGCATCGGGTATCTCGAGAGAAGGCTTCAGGAAGAGAGCTTAGGCGAACGGCGCGGGTCCGTTCGCCTTGTTACGGTTAGCGTATCAGATGCAGGTGCAAACCCTTAGCGTCACCGCTGCCGATTTCCAGGCGAGCGGCACGCACACCGCTGTCGATCAAGCCCTGGCGCCAGGCATCGGCCGCAGGCCCGCTCAAGCTGACGCGCAAGGTGGCGTCAAGGTTCAAGCCACGTGAAATCAGGGTCAGCCAGTTGGCGTCAGGTGCGCTGCCCAGCGCCGGAAAGTCCAGCTCGCCGGTGCTTTTCAGTTCACGCAGCAAGGTCGCCGAGGTGGGCAACACATCCCCCAGCGGTGCGCTGGCGTCGAGTTGCTCTACATGCAAATAGGCGCGGCGATTGCCTCGGGTGATGCCGTAAAGCGCCACCAGTGAGTTGTCCTGCGGGGCGGCGAGGCGCAACAACAGGTACTCCTGCTGGCCGTCGGCGCCGACCAGCTTGGCATTGCCGAACACTTCATTGGCCCACAGGCTGCTTTCGCCGCAATCACGCGCCTGGCACCAGAACAACAACTGCGCGCCCTTGGCCTGCAACGCCTCGCGCGTGGCGGTAAACGCGGCGCTGGAGGTGTGTTCGGCAGGCAGTTCATAGGTGATTGCAGTGGCTTGGCCGCGCGCAGTGGCCTGGCCTTCGTAACGCAACTGGCCGCTGATCTTGCGAATCGCGCCCATCGGGTAGACGCGTTCCTTTTCTTCAGCGGGTCGGTAATCGACGATTTGCGCGTCGACCTGACGGGCCACGGCAGGCAGGTCCTGGCTTCCCGGCACATCGGCGGCGAACACCAAGGGGCTGAAACAGCACAGCCCGAGGGCACGGATACATCCTTTGCGCAGGCTCATCGGATCGTTGAGCCTTGGCCATCGGAGGTCGCTGCGGTGTTGATGTTGAACGCGTGCATGGTTGACTCCCTTTCAATCCGCCCAGCCTCGGCAGTTGACCCCGCCAAGTCAAGGCATGGAGAAGAACCGATTGAAACAGTCTGCAACAAGAGCTGCGCCGAGCTCATCGTTCAGGTGCAAATGATGGCCGCCTGGCAGCGTGGTCACCGTGAAGGGTAGCTGAGAAAGCAATTCGGGATGTTTCGCCAGCATGCCGTCAGCCGCGACCACCAACTGCGTCGGGCAAGCCACTCGCCGCACAAACGCCATGGCTTGTTCATCGGTCAGACGCATCGGCGACGCCAGGGTCAAGCGACTGTCCGTGCGCCAGGTATAACCGCCCGGCACCGGCATCAAACCGCGCTGGGCGAGCAGTTCGGCGGCTTCACGGCTCACCGCCACCAAGCCTTTCATGCGCGCTTCAACCGCACCATCAAGCGTGCTGTAAACCGGTTTGCGCTTGCCCTGCAGGTTCAATTGCGCTTGTAACGCCATGCCCAGTCGCTCGGCCGCGCTGTCGCCGGTGGCGGTTGGCGGCAGCACACCGTCAATTAATCCCAGGTGCGTGACACGCTCAGGCAAGGCACGGCCAACACCAAAGAGACTATGGCGCCGAGCGAATGGCCAAGTAATGCAAAACGTTTCCAGCCCAATTGTTCGGCGACTTGCAGTACATCGTGCACGTAGTCCCACAAGGCGTAACCCGCCCCGGCAGGACGATGCGCAGAATGCCCATGGCCCGCCATGTCCAGCGCTACGATGCGCAAACCCTGCAGTTTCGGCGCCAGCCGTGCAAAGCTGTTGGCGTTGTCGAGCCAGCCATGCAGGGCGATCACCGGCAAACCCTGTTCGGGGCCAAACAGGTGCGCTGCCAACTCGATATGCGCCAGGCTCAGGCGCACTTCCTCGACCGGCGCGCTCATGCGCAACTGCGCTCGCGGGCTTGCCAGCGGCAGAACAGGTCTTTGATCAGGGTCGCGGTGGCTTGAGGGCATTCGAGGGGGAACATATGCCCACCCGGCAAGGTGAGCATCTCGCCCATCGGCAGGCGGCCGACGCCACTGACATGATGCCGCATCACCACGCGGCTTTGGCGCCCGCGCACCACCGCCAGCGGCACTTTCAACTGGCGAACCTGGCCGGGGCTGGTGTGCGGTATGCCGCGGTAGATGCTGATTTCGGTGGCCGGATCAAAGCGCAGGCGCAGGCGGTCGCCGACTTGTTGCAGGCCATGTTGCAGGTACGCGTCAAAACACTCCGGGTCGAAACCCCGAAACAGCGTCTTGCCGGCAAAATAGCTGCGCGCAGTGTCCAGGTCAGCGAACTCTTCGCGGCGGCCCAAGGTGCGCCCGGCCGGCGTCAGGCGATCGATAAAGCCGAAGCGCTTGGCGGCGCGAATCAGCCAGCGGTCTGCGCGGGTCAGCACCGGCGAATCGAGCATCACCACGCCACGGTAGAGCTGCGGGCAACGCATGGCCGCGTGCAAATGCAACACGCCGCCGAGCGAATGGCCCACGCCCCACACCGGTTCCGGCTGCTGCTCTAAATGGTGAATCAGCTCGTCAACCAGGTTCTGCCAGTTGTCGTCCACCGGAAACCTGGGATCGTGAGCGTGCTGTGGCAGGTGAGCCACTGCAAACTCGGGCGCCAGGGCGGCAAACAACTTGCCGTAGGTGGCCGAAGGGAAGCCATTGGCGTGGGCAAAAAACACGGGCTGCGACATACCGGACCCCTCTACAAGAACAGAGGTTGATTGTCGCCACGCCAAGGCAGCGCCGCAATGACTGTAACTGCCAGGAATGATGACACTCACGCCATGCCTATCGTGCAGGAGGGTTCTCGCCCAGCGGCACCACGGCGACGGTCAGGCGCGACACGCAACTGGCTTTGCCGTCGTCGCTGGTCAGGCGAATATCCCATACCTGCGTGGTCCGGCCGATGTGGATCGCCCGCGCCACCGCCGTCACCCGCCCGCTGCGCACACCGCGCAGGTGGTTGGCGTTGACCTCCAGCCCCACGCAGTAGAATTTGCTGGAATCAACGCACAGGTAGGCCGCCACTGAGCCGACACTTTCCGCCAGCACCACCGACGCCCCACCGTGCAGCAGGCCGTAAGGTTGATGGGTGCGGGCGTCGACCACCATGCTGGCCGTCAGGGAGTGGTCATCGAAGCTTTCAAAACGAATATCGAGCAGCTCACCAATGGTGTTTTTCTGCATGGCATTGAGTTGTTCGATATTCGGTTGGGTGCGCCACAGGCTCATGTGAAGGTCCTTCCTGGTTTTATGATGAACCTAATCCTGCCACACAATTGTGCGGGTGGGCTGCGCTGGCCTACGGGTGTTTCACGCTGATCAGGCTCATCAGGCCCGCCAGCGCAAAGTCCCCTTCCAGTTCGGCCAGGCTGGCGGTGTGCATCGGTTGCGGCTGACGTTGATGGCCGTGTTGCAAAAAGCTGATCAGGCTGCCGACCAAGGGTTGATGGCTGACCAGCAGCACATTGTCGTCGGCGCCATCGGTGTCGAGCTGTGCCAGCACCTGTAACGGGTTGCCCTCCGGCGTCAGCCAAGGCACGGTTTTGATCGCCGGCTCAAAGCCCAATGCGTCGCGCACCAGCTCTGCGGTCTGCTGCGCACGCACGTACGGGCTGGCGAGGATGGCGCTGATGGGCTGGCCGATGAGGTGGGCGGCACTGCGTAACACTTCGCCGCGCCCGTGTTCGGTCAGGTTGCGCTCGGCGTCGGTGCGCGCCTGGGCCTGCGCCTCACCGTGGCGCAAAATCCACAGCTTCACAGTTTTGGCTCCTCATCACGCACCGGGTGCGGCGCCAGTGGCACGCTGTGCGCGGCTTCGCCTTCGGGTGCGCGCGGGGTGGGCCAATCAGCGAATGGCCAAGGCTTTTGCTCGGTGTGGAAGCTGCCGAAGCGGCCGATCTGCGCGAGGAACTGGCTGAGGCTGTCGCCGAAGTTCATCAGGCCAAGGTTCGCGCGCCGTAGATCAGGCGATAAATCAACTGCACCACCACCAGCCCGCCGAGCAGGAATTGCGCCACCTGCCACACCAGGGCAAACACCAGCATCCACAGGATACGCAGCAAAATGGACTCGTATGTGGGGGCTGCTTTTGGATCGTTCATAACGCGTGCCTCAGTTGAAACCACTGGTGGAAATAAAGTCGACATCGGTTTTCGGTTCAGCGCGCATCAGCAACTCGATGACCTGGTTCAGCGTGCGCCCTTCAAACAGGATCGCATGCAGCCCGGCGACCAGCGGCATATACACGCCGACTTCCTGTGCCTTGGCCTTCAGCACTTTAAGCGTATTGACGCCCTCGGCGACTTCGCCCAGGCGCGTCACCGCGTCTTCCAGGCTCAGGCCCTGCCCAAGGCAAAACCGACTTGGTAATTACGGCTTTTTGGCGACGAGCAGGTCACGATCAAATCGCCTACGCCCGCCAGCCCCAGAAACGTCATCGGGTTGGCGCCCTGGTTAACCGCAAAACGGGTCATCTCGGCCAGGGCACGGGTGATCAGCATGCTTTTGGTGTTTTCGCCCATGCCAAGGGCAACGGCCATGCCAGCAATGATCGCGTAGACGTTTTTCAGCGCCCCGCCCAACTCGACGCCGAAGCGATCGCTGCTGGCATACACCCGGAACGTGCGACCGTGCAGCACCGCTTGAACGCGCTCGCACAGCGCCTCGTCTTCACTGGCGACCACGGTGGCCGTCAGCGCATGCTCGGCGACCTCGCGTGCCAGGTTTGGCCCGGACAGCACACCAATACGCGCCAGAGGGGCGATCTCCTGGAGAATTTCGCTCATCAGCTTGAAGGTCTGCGCCTCGATGCCTTTGGTCAGGCTGACCAGCAACTTGCCCGCCAGCCGTTCGGCGTGCGGTGCCAGCACCGAACGCAAGGCGCTGGAGGGCAGCGCAACGAAGCACAGGTCGCATTCGGTCAGCGTGGCCAATAAGTCCGTCACCGGCTCGACCGCCGGGTGAATCTTGATGCCTTTGAGGTAACGCGGGTTTTCGCGGTGCACGCGAATCGCCTCGGCCTGCTCGGGATCGCGCATCCACTGGCGCACCGCATGCCCGTTTTCAGCGAGCAGGTTAGCCACGGCGGTACCAAAACTTCCGCCTCCAAGGACCGCAATTGGGCGCTGTTCAGTCATATGCAATCCGTTAATCCATACCAGTGACGATGGCGGCATTATACGGGGCGACCCGCTTGCGGCCAGCCCCCGTATCAATTCGCGCGCCTGTCGGAAAATGCTACCGTTCTGTGAACTAATTGCCAGTACGGTGAATGGCAAATGGCCTGACCTCAGTTAACATGGGCGGCTATCCGTAATTATCAAGGCCGTGCCGTGTACCCAGGCCCTCCTACCCGCCCCTTTCTGTGGTTGATGCTGTTGTGCAGCGCACCTGCGCAGGCTGATGACCTGTTTCTCGACAGCCAGCCGCTGCCGCAAGTGCTCACCGCCACCCGCCTCAAGCAATCGGCGGCGGCCGTGCCCGGCAGCATGACCGTGATCGACAGCGAGCTGATCAAGGCCAGCGGCGCACGCGACATCGCCGAGCTACTGCGCCTGGTGCCGGGAATGATGGTCGGCTACACCACCGGCAACCAGGCCGCGGTGAACTACCACGGCACCAGCGCCAGCGACGCGCGGCGCATGCAAGTGTTGATCGACGGGCGTTCGGTGTACCGCGCAGGCTTGGCGACGGTGGACTGGAGCGATATTCCGGTGGCCATGGAAGACATCGAGCGTATCGAGGTGTTTCGCGGCCCCAACACGGTCAGCTACGGCGCCAATGCATTAATGGCCGTGGTGAATATCCTCACGCGCTCACCGGCCAACAGCCATGGCTCGCGGGTAAAAGTGGTGCGTGGCGAACGCGGGATCAACGACTTCTATGCAAGCCAGGGCGTGGGCTGGGAGACCGGCGACTTGCGCCTCTCCTTGTCCGGGCAACAGGACGATGGGTTTGACAGCGATGCCATCGGCGCCGACCGCCGTGACGGCCGCCGCCTCAGCCGATTCAGCCTGGCGGTGAGCCAAACCCTGAACGCGCAGCAGAGCATCGATTTGCAATTAAATGCCAAGGAAGGCACCAATCAGCGCCCTTATACCTACACGCCGGTATTCGCCGGGATTACCGAAGGCGGTACCAATTCCGACGTCGCCGCCAAGGACTACGCCGGTTCGTTGCGCTGGAACTTCGAGCTTAACCCCGAACACAGCCTGTATATCCAGGGCTCAGCCCAGCAATGGAACCGCCAGCAGATCTGGAAAGCCTGTGACGCCAAGGTTTCGTTCAGCCCGCAATTGACCCAGCTGTGGCAGCTCAACCCCAACTATGCCGAATTGCTTGCACGGCACATGGACACCTTCAGCCAGGCCACTGCACCACCGGGTAGCACCACTGAACAAGCGCTGGGCAACCAGGTACTGGACCAGTGGCGCGACGGCGCCAACCAAAGCGTATGCGGCGACATCGACCAAAGCACCCGCGAGAGCCGCTACGACCTCGAGGTACAGGACACCCTGAGCCTGTCCGACAGCCTGCGCCTGGTCAGCGGCATGAACTACCGCTACGACCGCGCCGACTCCGACACTTATTTCAATGGCACCCTCGACGACACCACCTGGCGTTTGTTCGGCCACCTGGAGTGGCGCGCCAGCGAACACTGGCTGCTGCAAGGCGGCGCCATGTACGAAGACACGAAGTTGAGCGGCAACTCGCTGACACCACGGGTGGCGGTCAACTACCTGATCAACCCGCGTCACGGCCTGCGCGCGGTGTATTCCGAAGCGATTCGTTCGCCGGACATGTTCGAGAACAACGTCAACTGGAGCTATCGCGTCACCAATCTCAGCTCCCCGGCCTATGGGCAAAACGCCGGGCAATATTTTGTGGTGACACGAGGCCCCGGCAATCTCGATAAAGAGTTGATGCGCTCAAGAGAGCTGGGCTACAACGGTTTCTTTGCCGACCTTGGACTGAATGTCGACGTGAAACTGTTCTACGACGAAATCACCGACATGATCAGCTCGCCGCTGCGCAACAACCAATACATCGCGAGCAACGCCAATAACGCACGGTTCACCGGTGCCGAGTCGCAGTTCGACTGGCGCATGAGCAGCGCTGACCGCTTGCGGCTGACCTATGCTTACGTCGATGCGACGTCCAGCAACCCGTTGGACAAGGCGCAAACCGCACGTAACAGCGGCTCGGCCGGCTGGCTGCGAGAATGGGGCCGGGGCTGGTCCAGTGCGTTGTTCTACTATGGCGACGACGCACTCAACCAATATCGCTTCGAACGCGTCGACTTGCGCGTGGCCAAGCGCATTGCCGTGGGCAAAGCCAACGTGGAGCTGGCCGGCATGTTGCAACAACGCCTGGATAACCAGCCCACCACCTGGGCCGATAACAATTACGACAGCCGCCACGTCCTCTACTTCAGCGCGGAGTTAGAGTTCTGACATGGGCGATCAGTCACGGATGACCTTTGTGTTTGTTTTAAAGCTCTGGCGGCGCGGCGGGCTGCGCACATGCCTGGCAATGTGCCTGTTGCTGACGGCGCCGGCCAGGGGCGCAGACATTTTGCTGACCGCCGCCGAAGACGCTGCCGGCGTGCAAGCCTTCGCCCAGGCGCTGGCCCAACAGCGCCCCGAAGACCGCGTGAGCTTTACCCCGCTCCACGACCTGCCAGCCCCGAGCCAGTTGCCAGCCAACACGCGCTTGATCCTGCTGGACCTGCCCGGCCTTGATTGGCGCCTGCAAGATACTCAAGGCCCGCCCACGCTGGTGCTGCGCATCAGCCGCCTGCAAGCGCGCAAGCGGCTGGGCGGCCTGCACCCGGCCAAAATCAGCCTGTTGTGGAGCGACCCACCGCTTGAGCGCCAATTGCAACTGATCGCCAATGTCTTGCCGCAGGCCCGGCGCATCGGTGTGCTCTACGACGTCGACAGTGAATTCTTGCTGCAGGAGCTGCGACGGTATGCGGCGCCCATGGGGTTGGAAATCGTGCCGCAGTTCTGGGACAACATTAATGACAGTCGGCCATTGCAAAACCTGCTCAAAAACAGTGACGTGTTGCTTGGGCTCGACGACCCGCGGCTGTACAACCCAAAAACCGTGAAAAACCTGTTACTCAGCAGTTACGCTCAGCAACTGCCGCTGTTTGGCCCCAACGCCGGGTTCGTCAAAGCCGGCAGCCTGGCCAGCACCTACAGCGACCAGGCCGACTGGCTGAATGTACTCGACCGCTTGCTCGACCACCCGCCGGCCAGTTGGCCGCGCGCGCTGTACCCGGAACACTTCAAAGTCGTGGGCAACCCCCAAGTCGCGCGCTCATTGGGGATTGAACAGGTTGACGACAGCGCCGTCGCCGCCCGACTGGCCGAAGGAGAAAAACGCCCATGACCTTGCGTCGTCGTTGGGACATCAACACCCGCACCCAGCTCATCACGCTGGGCCCGGCGCTGTTGTTGACCTTGCTGTTAATCAGCTTCTTTACCTTCGTGCGTTTGCAGGACCTGCGCCAGGAACTGGACCACACCGGCCAACTGATCGCCAACCAACTCGCACCCGCCACTGAATACGGGGTGATATCCGGCAACAACGACGTGCTTGAAAGCCTGCTGCGCGCCACGTTGGCCACGCCCCATGTGCGCTTCCTGGAAATTCAGGACAGCGCTGAAAACATTCTGGTGTATGTCGAGCAACCGTCGGAAAAACATGACCGCTCACTGTCAGTGAAAGTGTTCCAGGCCCCCATCCGCCTGCAACACATTCAGTTGGGCAGCGATTTTTTCCAGGACAACCTCAACGAACCGAAGGTGCCGCGCGCGGATTACCTGGGCCGGGTCATCGTCGGCATGTCCAACGACGCCTTCAGCCAACGCCAACAAGAGATCCTGCTCAAAGCCGGCATCCTCGCCTTGTTCGCGCTGCTGTTCACCTTCCTGCTCGCGCGTCGCCTGGCCGCGAGCCTGTCGCAGCCGATCAGCGCCATGGGCCACGCAGTAAAAGCCATCCAGCAAGGTGACTACAAAACACCGCTGCCGATCGTTGATGACTCCGAGCTGGGCGACCTCTCGCGCCATATCAATAACCTTGCCGAAGGCCTCAACCACGCCAGCCGCGAACAACAGCAGGCCATGGCCCAGTTGATTCAAACCCGCGAAGAAGCCGAGCGCGCAAACAATGCCAAGTCGGACTTTCTGGCGATGATGAGCCATGAGCTGCGCACGCCCATGAACGGCGTGCTGGGCATGTTGCAACTGCTGGAAACCACCGAGATGACCGAGGAGCAGACCGAATACGCGGCACTCGCCTCCGAATCCACCGAGCATTTGCTCAAGGTGATCAACGACATTCTCGACTTCTCACGCATCGAGCGCGCGGCGCTGGAGCTGGAACATATTTCGTTCAACCTCGCCGACTTGATCAGCAGTTGCGCGCAGGCCTTCCAGCACAGCGCCCAGCAACGCGGGCTGGTGCTGGAGCTGCCGATCCCGCCGGGCATGAGCGCCCTGCGGGTACAGGGCGACCCGACGCGCATCCGGCAAATCCTGGTGAACCTGATCGGCAACGCGCTCAAATTCACCGAACACGGCACGATCACCGTCGAGCCGCACTGGCAGACGCTGGACCATGCATTGGTGTGGTTTACCTGCACCGTGCGCGACAGCGGCATTGGCATTTCCGCCGAATGCCTGGACTCGATGTTCGACGCGTTTCAGCAGGCCGACAGTTCCATTTCAAGACGTTACGGCGGCACTGGCCTGGGCCTGCCCATCGCCCGCACGCTGGCCGAGCGTATGGGCGGCACACTGCGCGCGCAGAGCGAAGAAGGCCGCGGCTCGGTGTTTACCCTGGAAATCCCGCTGGCGATTGATCAGCACAGTTTGCCGGCAATTGTTCAGCACGCCGAAGGCAAAACCGGCGCTGGCGATGGCCGCCATGTGCTGTTGGTGGAGGACAACCCGGTCAACCGCACCGTGGTCGAAGCCATGCTGCGCAGCCTGGGTTTTGAAGTGAGCCTGGCGACCGATGGCGCCGAGGCGATCCGCAGCGCCGAGAGCCTGATTTTTACCGCGATTCTGATGGACTGCCGCCTGCCGTTGATCGACGGCTACGAAGCCACCCGGCAGATTCGCCAACTGCCCGGCTGCGCTGACCTGCCCATCATCGCGTTGACCGCCAACGCGTTGCAGGGCGATCGCGAAGCGTGCCTTGCAGCCGGAATGAACGATTACCTGGCCAAGCCGTTCAAACGTACGGATTTGCAGCAAATCCTACAGCGATGGGTGCAGTAGCGCCGCGCCATTAACCAACTGCGACTGGCGTGAAAGGCGAAATTGCGGCAGTCTTAGGCACCCAAACGGGCCGATAAACAGGCCCGGTTTAAAATTTCAGTGAACAAGTGTACATTGAGTGCCTTGACGCTGTGACTTTCACTACAACGCAATAGTCTATGTGTAGGCTGCCGACATGAGGCATGAACGCTTCATTCGGTTCGGGAAGATTTGCCCTACCCTGCCGCATGGGATTATTGAGGAGCTCGCATGACCAAACAAAACGCCTTTACCCGGGAAGACCTGCTGCGCTGCAGTCGCGGTGAGCTGTTCGGCCCAGGTAACGCGCAACTGCCCGCGCCGAATATGCTGATGGTGGATCGCATCACCCATATCAGTGAAGAAGGTGGCAAGTACGGCAAAGGTGAATTGGTCGCCGAGCTGGATATAACCCCGGACCTGTGGTTCTTCGCCTGCCATTTTGAAGGTGACCCGGTGATGCCAGGCTGCCTGGGCCTCGACGCCATGTGGCAACTGGTCGGCTTCTACCTGGGCTGGCAAGGCCTGCCAGGCCGCGGTCGCGCCCTGGGTTCGGGCGAAGTGAAGTTCTTTGGCCAGGTCTTGCCGACCGCCAAAAAAGTCACTTACAACATTCAAATCAAGCGCGTCCTCAAGGGCAAGCTGAACCTGGCCATCGCCGACGGTTCGGTCACTGTCGACGGTCGCGAGATCTATACAGCCGAAGGCCTTCGGGTCGGCGTATTTACTTCCACTGACAACTTTTAAGGGTTATCCGCATGCGCCGCGTCGTTATCACTGGTCTGGGCATTGTTTCTTGCCTGGGCAATGACAAAGAGACCGTCACCGCTAACCTGCGTGCAAGTCGCCCTGGCATCCGCTTCAACCCGGAATATGCCGAAATGGGTCTGCGTAGCCAGGTTTCCGGCTCCATCGACCTGCCCCTCGAAGAACTGATTGATCGCAAGATCTTCCGCTTCGTCGGCCACGCAGCAGCTTATGCCTACCTGGCCATGAAAGACGCAATCGCCGACTCCGGCCTGAGCGAAGACCAGGTATCGAACGTACGCACCGGCTTGATCGCCGGCTCCGGCGGCGCATCGACCCTGAACCAGATGGAAGCGCTGGACATCCTGCGCGAAAAAGGCGTGAAGCGTGTTGGCCCGTACCGTGTAACGCGGACCATGGGCAGCACCGTTTCGGCCTGCCTGGCCACGCCGTTCAAGATCAAGGGCGTGAACTACTCGATCTCCTCCGCTTGCGCCACCAGTGCACATTGCATTGGCACCGCGGTTGAGCAGATCCAGTTGGGCAAGCAGGACATCGTGTTTGCCGGCGGCGGCGAAGAAGAACACTGGAGCCAGTCGTTCCTGTTCGACGCCATGGGCGCGCTGTCCACCCAGTACAACGAAACCCCACAAAAGGCCTCGCGTGCCTACGACGCCCAGCGTGACGGTTTTGTCATCGCCGGCGGCGGCGGTATGGTCGTGGTCGAAGAGCTGGAACACGCGCTGGCCCGTGGCGCCAAAATCTACGCGGAAATCGTCGGTTACGGCGCTACTTCCGACGGCTACGACATGGTTGCGCCAAGCGGTGAAGGCGCGATTCGTTGCATGCAGATGGCGATGTCGACTGTAGACACCCCAATCGACTACCTGAACACCCACGGCACCTCGACTCCGGTTGGCGACGCCAAGGAAATGGAAGGTGTGCGTGCAGTCTTCGGCGACAAGGCCCCGGCCATCAGCTCTACCAAAAGCTTGTCCGGTCACTCGCTGGGCGCCGCAGGCGTTCACGAGACGATCTACTGCCTGTTGATGATGGAAGGCAACTTCATGGCCGGTTCGGCCAACATCGACGAGATCGACCCGGTCGTCGCCGATATGCCGATCCTGACCAAGACCGTTGAAGACGTAAAAATCGACACCGTGATGAGCAACAGCTTCGGCTTCGGTGGCACCAACGCCACCCTGGTACTGAAACGCTGGCAGGGCAAGTAAACCCCTGCAGGTTGATCATGTGAAAAGCCCCGACTGGTTCG
>NZ_VUAZ01000014.1 GCF_009296165.1 Pseudomonas kitaguniensis
CCCGTTTGATATTGATTCGATGATCTGAACCCACACAGAACGCCGGTTTTTTTGAGGTATTTGCTCGCACGAACAGCATCAATCAAATCGGCGTTCCAGTTTGCGTCTTCGCCGAAATTGCGTGAAGAACCCTTTTTTCACGCCGTATTCGGCTCAGGTGGTTGGGTTCTGATCGCCGCCTCGACCCGCGCCAGATACGTATCAAACCGCGCCACCAGGTCTACCTGCTCGGGAAACCGCAGCCACTGGATCTGCAAGCCATCCATCATGGCGAGGATCTCCTCGACCAGCCCCGCCAAGTCAACATCCCCGCGTACTTCGCCCATCGCCACCAAGTCAGCGAACTGCCCGCGCAGGCGCCGCTGAATGCCCGCATAACGTTCCTGAAACCAGGCCCAGGCAGGTTGGGTGTCGAGCAAGCTTTCGGCGTTTAAAATCGTGAAGGCCCGCACCACCCCCGGCGCGGTTGCGTTTGAGCGGTTGATCGCGCGCAGGCTGCCCAGCAACCCTGTCAGTGACTTCTCGGCCCGCACTTGATCGGCAATGCGTTGATTAACTTCGTCGCGACGTTGCAGCACGCCCATCAGTAATGAAATTTTGCTTGGAAAATGATGCAGCAGGCCGGCCACGGAAATGCCGGCAATGGCCGCCACTTGGGCCACTGACGCACCGCTGTAACCTTCGAGGGAAAAGACCTGCAAGGCTGCGTCCAGCAGCTCTTCGCGGCGTTTTTCACCTTTGGGCGCACGGCGAGTCTTGATCGGCGCAGGCGCGAGTGGATCGGTCATGGAAAAGTCCTTTTTTGGGGCAGGCCTGCACCGTATCCAAATTGACCAAGCGCCGCAAATAAACCTCAGGTGCTCTCGCGCTCGATCAAGCGGCATTCGAGCAGGTTCAAGCGCTGCACGTCATCCTGCAGCGGCAATACGCCAAGGCTTTGCAGCACGCGGGTTGCCGCGAGCACACCGATCTCCAGCGCAGGCGGCTTGATGGTGCTGAGGCTCGGCAGGAGCATTTCGGCAAACGGGTAATCACCAAAGCCGAGCACCGCGCAGTCTTGCGGGATGTTCAGCCCGGCACGCTGCCCGGCCAGCAAGCCACCGGCCGCCAGGTTGTCGTTGGCGAAGATGATTGCATCCGGCGGCGTGGCATCGGCCATCAACGCTTGCATCGCTTGTTTGCCCGCTTCGAACGGCGCGTGCTCGGCGTTTGGCACGAATACCCAAGGCTGCAAACCCAGCGCGGTAACGGTCGCGGCATAACCATCACGCCGCTCCAGCGCGCTGAAGTCGCCGGCCACGCTGTTCTGCACGAAAGCGATGCGCCGGTAGCCCTTGCCATGCAGATAACGCGCGGCGGTGACGCCCACCTCATAATGCGAAAAACCGATCTGCAGTGGCTCACGCTCGGGCACGTAGTCCCAGGTTTCGACCACCGGAATATCCACTTCTGCGATCATCTTTTCAGTGCCGGCGCTGTGGAAGCGGCTAGTGAGTAC
Source organism: Pseudomonas kitaguniensis (assembly GCF_009296165.1). Taxonomy (GTDB): domain Bacteria; phylum Pseudomonadota; class Gammaproteobacteria; order Pseudomonadales; family Pseudomonadaceae; genus Aquipseudomonas; species Aquipseudomonas kitaguniensis. The sequence goes on from NZ_VUAZ01000014.1 coordinate 1,499, forward strand.
CAGCGCCGCAGGCGACCAACCGAGGAACGCGCGCACCGCGCTTTCTTCCTGCTCGACGCTGAAGTAGCTCGAAGCCAACAGCAATTGATAGCCATGGCGGCTGAGCGTGTCGCTGAAACCCTGAAGCGTGTTGGCAAAGATCGGCCCGGAAATGTTCGGGATCACCATCGCGACGATTCTGCCGCGCGCCGACGCCAGCCCACCGGCCACCAGGTTGGGCACATAACCCAGCTCGGCGACCACGGCCGCAATGCGTTGGCGCCGCTGCGGCGAGACCTGCTCCGGCTGGTTGAAGTAGCGCGACACGGTGATCGCCGACACGCCGGCCTGCCGCGCCACGGTGCTGAGGGTGACACGGCCTGCGCCACGGCGTTTGCGCGGTTTGTCTTCGCTCAAGGGACAGTCCTGCTAGAAACAAAAAAGAATATAGGACTAATTTTTTAGTATTTGACGCTCTAAACCAGACCTACCAATAATGCCGATGTTAGCGCTAACAAAGCGCGTTGTCTGCTACTCGCTCGAGCGAATGCCCAAGACAGTCACACAGGCGCTGACGGTCGCAGAACCGCAGCGGATCAGGGCATTTTTTGAACGGGCACAGCATGCACAATTTTCCACGTCACACTCATTTATTGCTTCTGGCCGGCCTGACCGCACTCCCGCTGCCGGGCGCATTTGCCGCCGATGAGCCGGAACTCACGCTCAAGCCGGTCACCGTCACGGCCACCCGCCGCGAAGAGTCGCTGCAAAAAGTGCCGGTGGCGGTGTCGGTACTCGATGGCGAACAACTGGAGCGCGACAACCGCACCGGCGTGGCGAGCATCGCGCAACAGGTGCCGTCGCTAAATTTTCGCACCGGCGCGTCGAACAAGGACACGTCGTTGTTCGTGCGCGGCGTGGGCACCATTTCCACCTCCCCCGGCGTCGAGCCGACCGTGGCCACCGTGATCGACGGCGTGGTGTATGCGCGCCCCGGCCAGGCCACCCTCGACCTGCTGGACCTGGAACGCATCGAAGTATTGCGTGGCCCGCAAGGCACACTGTTCGGCAAGAACGCGTCGGCCGGTGTGCTGAACATCACCAGCAAAGCGCCTACCGCCGAGACCCATGGTTATATCGACCAGTCGTACTACAGCGGCAATGAAAGCCGTACCCGTTTCGGCATCGGCGGCAGCTTGGTGCCGGACGTGCTCAAGGGCTCGATCAGCACCTTGTTCGGCAGCTATGACGGCAATGTCGACAACAAAAACAACGGCCAGGAGGTCAACGGCTACAACCACAAGGGTATCCGCGGCAAATTGGAATTCACCCCCAATGACGACGTGAAGCTGACCCTGATCGCCGACTACATGCAGTCGCACGACGACGCACCGAACGGTGTGGTCAGCAAGTCGCTGAGCCCGGCGTTCAGCAACGCACTGAGCCCGGTGCGGGCGTCCAGCGACAACCGCGCTATCAACACCGACACGCGTAGCCATGTCGAAGACACCAACAAGGGCTTGTCCGCCCAGCTTGACTGGAACCTCGGTGACTACACCCTGACCTCGATCACCGCCTGGCGGGGCTGGGACAACACGCAGTACCAGGACGGCGACCGTCTCGGCAGCGTGACCGCAGCCTTCCCCGGCACCGCCGACAAGGGTGATTTGGCGTTCGACCAGTACTCCCAGGAAGTGCGCCTGGCGTCGCCCAAAGGTGAGTTTCTGGAATACGTCGGTGGCCTGTTCTACATGCACGGCAAGGACCAGGAAACCTACCAGCGCACGCTCACTACCACCACGCGCACCGACCGTGGCATTGCCGACTACAGCACCACCAGCGACAGTTACGCCGCGTTCGGCGAGACCACGCTGAATTTCACCTCGCGCTTTCGCGGCATCGCCGGCCTGCGCTATACCCACGATGACCTGAAATACGACCACAGCCGCGTATCTACCTCCGCCACCACGGTCAGCGGCATTCAACCGGCCACCAGCAGCTCGGGCTCGGTGGATGAAGACGGCTGGTCGGGCCGACTCGGCGTGCAATATGACATCAGCGACACCATCACCAGCTACCTGACCTATTCGCGCGGCTACAAAGGCCCTGCGTACAACGTGTTTTTCAACATGCAGCCGCGCGACACCGACGCGCTCAAGCCAGAGACTTCCAACACCTGGGAAGCCGGCATCAAAGCCACCGCCTGGAACAATCGCCTGACCACCAACCTTGCGGTATTCCACAGCGACTACGACAACTACCAGGCCAACTTTTTCGACACCGTCGCCGGCCAAGTGGTGACGCGCCTGATCAACGCCGGCAGCGTCAGCACTGAAGGCGTCGAGCTGGATTACGCGTTGCAGGCCACCCAGCAACTCAAGCTCTCCGGCGCCCTTGCCTACACCCGTGCGCGCATCGACGAGTTCGCCTGCCCGCCAGGCGCGGCGTCTACGTGCAACGTGAATGGCAAGCCGCTGCCCTACAGCCCGGACTGGAAAAGCTACGTGCGCGCCGACTACAGTATCCCGCTGGATAACGGCCTGGACATCGAACTGGGCACCGACTACAGCTGGCAGAGCGAGGTGCAATACGACATCAGCCAGAACCTGGACACCCAACAAGGCGCCTACGGCATCTGGAATGCCAGCGTGGCCCTGGCCGACTACAACAATGGCTGGCGTGTGGCGCTGCTGGCGAAGAACCTCGCCGACAAGTCCTACTCACCCATGCTGGCCACCGGCGGCAACTCTATCTACCGCGCCGTACCGCGTGACGATGAGCGTTACTTCGGCGTGCAACTGCGCAAGGATTTTTAAGCATGAGCCGTCAACTGAAACTCGGCGCCTTTCTGATGGCCACCGGGCACCACGTCGCCGCCTGGCGCCACCCGGACGTGCCGGCGAATGCCGGGTTGGATTTCGCCCACTACAAGCACTTGGCGCACGTCGCCGAAGCGGCCAGGTTTGATGCGCTGTTCGTGGCTGACAGCATCGCCGCCGCCACCGGCGACGTCGCCAGCCACATGGCGCGCTCGGACCACTTTGAGCCGCTCACCTTGCTCTCGGCGCTCAGCGCGGTGACGGACCACATCGGCCTGATCGCCACCGCCACCACCACCTACAACGAGCCCTACCACGTGGCGCGCAAATTCGCCTCGCTGGATCACTTGTCCGGCGGGCGCGCGGGCTGGAACCTGGTGACCTCGGACAACGCCGCCGAAGCGCAGAATTTTGGCCGCGATGAACACCTCGGCCACGGCGAACGCTACACCCGCGCGCGGGAATTTCATCAGGTGGTGACGGGGCTGTGGGACAGTTGGCAAGACGACGCGTTTGTGCGCGACAAGGCCAGCGGCCGCTACTACGACCCGGCGAAACGGCATGTGCTGGATCACGTCGGCGAACACTTCCGGGTCAAAGGCCCGCTGAACGTCGCGCGCTCGCCGCAGGGCCAGCCGGTGATCGTGCAGGCCGGTTCTTCAGAAGCCGGCCGTGAGTTGGCGGCGCAGACCGCCGAAGTGGTGTTTACCGCGCAAACCTCGTTGGCCAACGCGCAGGCGTTTTACGCCGACATCAAGGGCCGTCTGGGCCAGTACGGGCGTGAGGCCGATTCGCTGAAAATAATGCCCGGCGTGTTTGTCGTGGTCGGGCACACCGAGGCACAGGCACAGGCAAAGTTCGACGCGTTCCAGCAACTGGTGGAGCCCGCAGTGGGCGTGGCCTTGCTGGGCCGCATGCTGGGCAATTTTGACCTGTCCGGCTACCCGCTCGACGGGCCGCTGCCGGCGCTGCCATTGACCGACAGCGGCCAGCGCAGCCGCCAACAACTGCTCAGCGAGTTGGCGGACCGCGAGCAACTGACGCTGGCGCAATTGGGTCGGCGGATTGCCGGCGGGCGCGGGCATTACAGCCTGATTGGCACGCCTGCGCAGATCGCCGACGAGTTGCAGCGCTGGTTTGAAAACGGCGCCGCCGATGGCTTCAATATCCTCGTGCCGCACCTGCCGGGCGGGCTTGAGGACTTTGCGCAGTGGGTGGTGCCCGAATTACAACGCCGCGGCCTGTTCCGCACCGAATACACCGGCAGCACGCTGCGCGAAAACCTCGGTTTGGCGCGCCCGAAAAATCGTTTTAAAGAGGTACAGCCATGAAAATCCCCGCGCTGTTGCTGGCCCTGCTGGCCGTGACGCACACCGCACTCGCGGCCGACCCGGCCGCCCTGCGTATCGGCTACCAGAAAGGCTCAATCGCCTTGGTGCTCGCCAAGGAACATGGCCTGCTGGAAAAACGCTTCCCGCAGACCGCGGTGAAATGGGTTGAATTCCCCGCCGGTCCACAGATGCTCGAAGCCCTCAACGTGGGCGCGCTGGATGTGGGCTCGACCGGCGACATCCCTCCCCTGTTCGCCCAAGCCGCCGGTGCCGACCTTGTGTACATCGGCGCCGAACCGCCCAAACCGACTGCGGAAACGATACTGGTGCGCAACGACAGCCCGCTGCATTCGGTCGCGGACCTTAAGGGCAAAAAAGTCGCTTTTCAGAAAGGCTCCAGCTCCCACAACGTGATCCTGCGGGCGCTGAATAAAGCTGGCCTGAGTTACAAGGATATTCAGCCGGTGTACTTGCCGCCCGCGGATGCACGGGCCGCGTTTGAGCAAGGCAGCGTCGATGCCTGGGCGATCTGGGAGCCCTATTCGTCACTCGCCTTGAGCCAAAGCCCGAGCCGTGTGCTGGCCAATGGCGAAGGCTTGGGGTTGTCGGGGCCGGTGTATACCGCACGGCGCGAGTATGCCCAGGCCAATGGCGTATTTATCCACGACGTGCTGGATGAACTCAGCGCCGCTGAAGCCCTCACGCGTAGCCAGCGTGACGACAGCCTCAAGGTACTCACAGGGTTTATGGGCCTGCCCGCCGAGGTCATTGCGCGCTATATGGATAACCGCCCGCCATCGCCGATCCTGCCGATTGACGACACGATCATCCAGGCGCAACAGGCGACGGCCGATCTGTTTTACCAGAACCGGTTACTGCCCAAGCAGATCGAGGTGAAAAAGGCGGTGTGGAGAGCCCAGGGCAACTGAGATTCAACGGTGGGAGTGGGCTTGCTCGCGATAGCGGTGTGTCAGATAAGTATTTTTCAACTGACACACCGCCATCGCGAGCAAGCCCGTTCCCACAAAAAGCGCTTTTGATCCAACCACTTAACAGTGTTCGGCCTGCGGTCGGGTGCTTTTCTCTACGAGGCACATCGGGGTGCCGGCCACCGGTTCAAGCATGATCCGCACCTGCACATCGAATACCTGACGCATCAGCTCGGCACTGATCACCGCCGCCGGTGCGCCATCGGCGACCAGCTTGCCGGCGTGCATCACTGCCAGGTGGTCGGCGTAGCGGCAGGCCTGGTTAATGTCGTGCAACACGGTAATCACGGTTTTGCCTTCGGCGGCCAGTTCGCGCATCAGGTCGAGCAGTTCAACCTGGTGGCTGATGTCGAGGTACGTGGTCGGTTCATCGAGCAACACCACCGGCGCATTCTGCGCCAATACCATCGCCAGCCACGCGCGCTGGCGCTGGCCACCGGACAAGTCCGCCAGCGCCCGGTCGGCCAGCGTGTCCAGCTCCAGGCGCTGCATGGCTTGGGTCACATGGGCTTGATCACTGCCACTCAGGCGCCCCCACAATGAGTTATGCGGGCTGCGGCCGTACGCGACCAACTGGCGCACGCTGACACCTTCGGGCACGGGCAGCACCTGCGGCAAAAACGCAATCTGCTGGGCTAACTGGCGGGCCGACAGGCTGGCGTAAGCTTGACCTTGCAGGGTCAGTTCGCCCTGCGTGGGCTTTAGAATGCGCGCGAACGCCTTGAGCAAGGTCGACTTGCCGCACCCGTTCGGCCCGATCAACGCAGTGACTTGCCCCGGCGGCGGCGCAAACGACAAACCTTGCACGATGCGCGTGGCGCCGTAGCCAATGTCGAGTTGATGCGCCTTTAGAATACTCATGTCATCAGCCCTTGAACCGTGCCAGCAACCAAAGAAAATACGGCGCACCAATCACCGCCGTGAGCACCCCCGCAGGGATTTCGCTGGGCGCGATCAACGTGCGCCCAAGGGTGTCGGCGAGTACCAGCAACAACGCGCCAATCAGCATGGCGGCCGGCAGCAAGTACTGGTGATGCCCGCCTACCAGGCGGCGTGCCATGTGCGGCGCAACCAGGCCAATAAAACCAATCGGCCCGATCACGCCCACGCCCAAGCTGGTGAGCAGCACCGCGCAGGCCATCGCCAGCCAGCGTGTGCGGCTCAGCGCGGTACCCAAGCTGTGGGCCGCTTCGTCGCCAAGGGCGATCAGGTTCAGCGGCTTGGCCAGGCACAGCCCCAACGGAATCAGCAGCAGAAACGGCAGCACCAGCACCACATGCTGCCAATTGCGGCTCCACAGGCTGCCGGTCAGCGCGAGCAACGCGGTGTTGATGTCCAGTGGGTGCGACAAAATCAGAAACTCGGTGACGCTGGACAAGGTCACCGCAATCGCCACCCCCGACAGCGCAAAACGCACACCGGAGAAACTCACGCCGCTGTTATACAACACCAGCAGTAACGCCCCACCGGCGCCGCCGAGGCAGGCCACCAGTGGCAGCCAGGCAATCGGCAACTGCGGCCAACTGATGATCGCCACGGTCAGCGCCAGCCCTGCGCCTTGGCTCACACCGAGAATTTCCGGTGAGGCCAGCGGGTTACGAATCACTCCCTGCACAATCGCCCCGGCCAGGCCGAAAGCGCAGCCGGCGAGAATCGCAATCACGCTACGCGGCAGGCGATGGTTCCACACTTCAAAGTCGAGCGCGTCATGCGCCAACAGGCGCTCCAGCACCGTTGCAGGTTTGAGCCACAGCGTGCCGGCGCTGAGGCTGACAAAGGTCGCCACCAGCAACAGACCGAGCAGCAGCCATAAGCGCAAGCGTGGCCGGCTCATAACGCGCGCCTGGCAAGAAACAGAAAGAACGGCGCGCCGATCAGTGCAGTCACCACACCGGCCGGTGTCTCCACCGGGAAGGCCACGGCGCGACTGAGCAGGTCGGCGGCCAGCACGATTACCGCGCCCAGCGCCGCACTCAGCGGGATCAGCCAGCGGTAGTCGTTACCCAGAAACTGGCGCAGGATATTCGGCGCAATCAGCCCGACGAACCCAATCGGCCCGACCGCGCAGACACTGGCGCCGACCAGCAACAAGCTGGCGACAAACACCTGCAAACGCAGGCTGGCGATGCCGACGCCCAGCGAGCGCGCGGCGTCTTCACCGAGGTTGATCAGGTTCAGGCGCGGCGCACACCAGAGCGCCCACAAACCGCCGATCAAGGTGCAGGGCCAGAGCAATTGCACCTGCGCTGCACCGACGTTGGCCAGCGAGCCGGCCAGCCAGTTCAGCACGCTTTGTGCCTGCGCCTCGACCAGAATCACGCTGAGCCGGGTCAATGCCGCGCACAATGCGGCAACCGCCACACCGGCCAATACCAAACGGCCTTGGGCGGTGGTCGGCGACCAGGCGCCGCCGAGGCTGAACACCGTGACCCAGGCCAGCGCGCCGCCCACGCAGGTCATCAACAGCGCACCACCGGCAAAGGGTGGCGCCACCAGGCCGGTCGAAAACAACGCCAATCCCAACGCCGCCCCTGCCGTCACGCCAAATAAAGAAGGCGATGCCAGGCGGTTGCGGGTAATGCCTTGCATCAGCGCGCCGGCCAGCCCCAGGCAGGCGCCCACCAAGCCTGCGCACAGCGCACGCGGCACGCGTAATTGGGCGACGATATAAGCCATATTGCCGCCTTCGTGGCCTTGGTGAATCAAGCCATTCCAGGCATCCGCCGGGGTGATCACAAACGGCGACCAACTGAACAGCGAGTACCAGAACAACACGGCCCCCAGCAGCACAATGCCTGCTGCGGCGAAACTGCGCTGCACGGTTACTGGCTCAATACGGCTTTGCCGCCTTTAAGAATCGCCAGCGCGTCTTCTGCGATTTGCTCCGAGGCCAACACGCCCCGGTTGCGCGCCCAACTGTCGCCATCGACCTCGGCCACGTGCTGGTTGCGCACCGCGCCGAGCACTTGCCACAACGGCTGCTTGCTCCAAGTGTCGACGATGCTTGGGCGGCGGTAGTGACCAACCAGCAACCAACCCGGATCCAGCGCGAGCAATTGTTCCAGGCTGACGAACTCAGTCGGCGCAGCTTTGGCACGCACAGACGGTACTTTCAGACCAATGGCTTCGAGCACGCTGCCGGCATAAGAGTCGGGGCCGTGCACCGAAAAGCTGTCTTCGCGCGCCACACCGAACAACACGCTGGCACCGGCCGGGATCTGCTGCGCAATGCTCTTCAGGTGCTCACGGTTCTGTGCGATGCGCGCCTGCATCTGCGCGCTTTTGCCCACGGCCTGGCCGATCAGCTCGGCGGATTTCAGGCTGCCCTGGTAATCCTCTCCCCGCGAGGGCAGCAACAAGGTCGGCGCAATACTCGCCAAGTCGCTGTACAACGCCTGGTGGCGATTGAGGTCGGCAATAATCAAGTCCGGTTTAAGCCGGGCTATTTCCTCGATGCTCGGCTGCGAGCGCAGGCCCACGGACTTCCACTCGCCGATGGCTTGGCGCACGCGCGGCAACACCCGGTTCGCATCGCCATCGTCGGCGGCGCCTACCGGCGTTACGTCAACCGCGGCCAAGCTGTCGAGAAAGGAGAACTCCAGCACCACCACGCGCTTGGGCGCATCCGGCAGATGCACCGCGTGTTGGCCGTCATTGAGGTCGATAGGCGCAGCGCTCAATACGCTGGAACACAACGCCAGAAGGCAGGCGGCAAGAGTGGGGATGGAGCGCAGCATTCGCATGAACAACCTCGGCGTTGAAACACCCAAGCGCGACAGGCCTGGGAAAACGGCGGGTACTATTCCATATCGGCGCGGAGCAATCAAAAAACATTCCTATTCACGTCGCCGATCAGCTGCGGTCGCAGGGGTTATGCAAGGTGACGCGCAGCGTAACGGGATGCATTCCCACGCAGCGCGTGGGAGCGATCGACTGTCACATTCGGGCGGCTTCTAGAAATCGACAGTGGCCGAGAGTAAATAGGTGCGCGGCGTGGACAGGGTCAAACCTGGCTCACTGTCATCCGACGCCCCGGCCGAACTCCAGTAACGCTTGTCGGCGACGTTCTCGACATTGGCGCGCAGGGTAATCTGCTTGTCGTCGACCTTGAAGGCGTAGCGCGCGCCGACGTCGATGCGGTTCCAGGCATCGATTTCTTTGACGTTGGCAGTGTCCAGGTACTGCGCGCTTGAGTAGATGCCGCGGCTGGTCAGCGTCAGGCCTTCGACGGTCGGCACGTCCCATTCGGCACCCAGGTTGACGTTGTACTTGGGTGTGGCCGGTGCGCGGTTGCCGTCGAAGGTGCCGTTGGTGGTGTGGGTCAGTTCGCTGTCGATGTACATCACACCTCCGAGCAGCCGCACGCCCTTGAGCGGTTCGCCAAACACGCTGAGTTCCACGCCATCGTTTTGTCGCTTGCCGTTAGGCCCGAACACCCGCGTGGTGGCGTTGGTTTCATAAGCAGGCTGTTTGATACGAAACACCGCAGCGGTCACGGCGAAGGCGCCTGCATCATACTTGGCGCCGACCTCGACCTGACGGCTGATAAACGGCGGGAAGATTTCATCTTCATTGACCGACGTAGACGGTGCGACCTTGCCCTGGCTCAAGCCTTCCATGTAGTTGGCGTACAGCGACAAGCGGTCGGTGGCCTTGAATAGAATGCCGCCGGAGGGCGAGACTTTTTCCTCGTCATAGGCGGTGTCGCCTTTGACGTTATCGGTCCAGTCATCGACTTTCACACGCTGCCAGCGCGCGCCCAAGGTCAGCAGCAGGCGGTCGTCGAAAAAGCCCAAGGTGTCGGAGAGCGCCACACCACTGAACATGTTCTCGGTATAAACCTTCGAATCGAAACGCGTAAGCCGCGACGGCGTCGGGGTTTGCACCGGGTTGTACAAATTGCTCGGCGCCGCAGCGTAGCGAGCGCCGCCGTTTTCAAAGTCCATGTAGAAGTAGCTGGCGGCCAGGTTGACCTCGTGGCTGACTGGCCCGGTGTGGAACCAACTGCGCACGCCCGCCGTGGCGGTGCGCACGTTTTCGTCGCGGGTGAAATCACGCGGCAGCACGCTGAAATCACCTGCGTCATTGGTGACCGACACCGCATGGCGCAGGAAGTCGTGATGACTCTCGCGTGCGCCCACGCCGCCATACAGCATCACGCTGTCACTGAGGTCGAACTCGCCGTTAAGCGTGCCGAACGTGTCGTTGGTGCTGGCCTTGCTCCAACTTTGCGCGTAATTGCGGTGCACCTCATTGGCACTCGGCACCTTGGCATTCGCGCCGACCTGCACGCGCTCTTGCGGCGCATCGGTGTCGCGCTCGGTGTGGCCAATATCAGTGGAGAGGCGCAAGCGCTCGCCGCGAAAATCCAGGCCGATGACCGCCATCTCACGGTCGACGCTCTGGTGGTCCCATTCAGTATCGCCAGCCTGCTTGACGCCGTTAAAGCGAATGCCGAACTGGTTGTCCTCGCCAAAACGCCGGCCCACATCCACTGCGCCACCGGCCTGGCTGTCAGACGCCCAGGTGCCGGTGAACGAGTTGATGTCTTTGTCGGTGGCGCGCTTGGGCACCACGTTGATTCCACCGCCTACACTGCCGCGCGGCGAGATGCCGTTGATCAACTGGTTCGGGCCTTTTAGCACATCGACGCGCTCGGCCATTTCCATGTCGATGGTGTAAGTCGGCAACACGCCGTAGAGGCCGTTGTAGGCCACATCGCTGTTGAACAGGCTGAACCCGCGAATCGTGAACTGCTCATAACGCCCACCGGCCGGGTTGGTCGCGCGGACCGACGGGTCGCTGGCGATCAGGTCACCAAGGGTGCGCGCCTGCTGGTTCTTCACCGCATCGGCGGTGTAGGTAGTCATGCTGAACGGCGTGTCCATAAAATCCCGCGAGCCCAACAGGCCTTGCGAGCCCCGGCGCGCCACTTGCCCACCGGCGTAGGTATCGCCGCCCTCCAGCCCCGAAGTGCCGACGATTGAAGTCGGTGCCAACTGCAGGCTGCCGCCCTCCGGGGCCGGTATCAGCATGTACGCCTGCTCTCCGACCGGTTGCAATTGCAGGCCGGAGCCTTGCAGCAAACGGGCAAAGCCCTCCTCCACCGCGTACTCGCCAGACAAACCACTGCTGCTGCGCCCGCTGACCAACGCCGGGTCCACCGACAAATTGACGCCTGCCAACCCGGCAAAACGAGTCAATGCCGCACTCAAGCTGCCGGCCGGCACTTGGTAGCTACGGCGCGCGGCGCTGTCTTCGGCATAACTGACGGGCACGAACAACGGGCAGGCGCTGAGGCTTAGCATCAGGCTGAGGTTCAGCAACGGGCGCAAGCGCAAAGGTGGAACTGCGGACATAGGAGGAAGCTCTCGAATTTATTCACTTACCTGGAATGACCGGCGAGATGAAAAAAAGGGACAGGCTTCGACGTTTATTTTGAGGCATTAAAAATGCGCTACCGATACGTACATACCCATTCACTTGGAGCACGGCGCGCAGCAAATAGCCGGGCGGTCAGCGGCATAAGGCTGACTCCGTTAAAAGCTTGCCACATGAAAAAGCCCAACCTTTTCAGATTGGGCTAAGTCATTGAATTATATGGTCGGGACGGAGTGATTCGAACACTCGACCCCTAGCACCCCATGCTAGTGCGCTACCGGACTGCGCTACGCCCCGACTAGGCGTGTTACTGGGTTTGCTTCGCAACGAAGCGAACCGGAATATACCGCAAGCTTTTGAAATGTGGAAGTATTTTAAAAGCTGCCGTTATTTCTTCAGAACCACCAGCACATCTTCGAGTTCGGAGATCATCTGACGGATCATTTGTTTGTATTGGGTGGTGTCGTCTTTGGCTTCATCACCGGACATACGCTGGCGTGCGCCGCTGATGGTAAAACCCTGGTCGTACAACAACGCGCGGATCTGTCGGATCATCAGCACATCCTGGCGCTGATAATACCGACGGTTCCCGGTACGTTTGACGGGGTTGAGTTGAGGAAACTCCTGCTCCCAGTAGCGCAGCACGTGCGGTTTTACCGCACACAGCTCGCTGACTTCACCAATGGTGAAGTAGCGTTTGCCCGGGATGACGGGTAGCTCGTCGTTATGACTTGGTTCCAGCATAAGCCTCAACTCGGGCCTTCAACTTCTGCCCTGGACGAAAGGTGACCACACGGCGAGCCGTGATCGGGATTTCTTCTCCCGTTTTTGGATTGCGGCCAGGCCGCTGGCGTTTGTCCCGCAGGTCAAAATTGCCGAAACCGGACAATTTGACCTGTTCGTTGTCTTCCAGAGCGTGCCTGATTTCTTCAAAAAACAGCTCGACCAATTCCTTGGCTTCGCGTTTGTTCAGACCCAGCTCTTCGTACAGACGTTCCGCCATCTCAGCTTTCGTCAAAGCCCCCATACGTCACTTCCTTAACGTGGCGTTTAACCTTTGTTCGAGCGAGGTGAGGATATTTTGCGTCGTGGTATTCACCTCATCGTCGTTAAGAGTGCGCGATGGATGCTGCCAGGTCAAGCCGACTGCAAGGCTTTTTCTATGCGGATCAATGCCTTTACCCTGATAGACGTCAAATAGCCTGAGGTCTGTCAGCCATTCCCCTGCATTTTCACGGATTACCTCCAGAACAGCAGTGGCGGCGACGTCACGGTCGGCGATCAGGGCCAGGTCGCGACGCACTTCCGGAAAGCGCGACAACTCGCTGAATTTAGGCATCTTGCCCGAAGCAACTTCAGCCAATACCAGCTCAAACACGAACACCGGACGGTCCAGACCGAGGGTTTTCGACAGCTCCGGGTGAATGGCGCCGACGAAGCCCACCAGGCGACCTTCGCGTTCGATACGCGCGGTCTGGCCTGGGTGCAAGGCGGGGTGGCTGCCCGGCACAAACGTGAAGTCATGCAGTGCACCGGCAAAACCCAATACCGCTTCCACGTCAGCTTTAACGTCGAAGAAGTCCACCGCATCGCGACCCTGAGCCCAGCCTTCGGGCAGGCGGCTACCGCACACCACGCCAGCCAGCATCGGTTCTTGCTGCAAGCCGTCGAGTTGGCCGACGAAACGCAGGCCGCTTTCGAACATGCGCACGCGATCTTGCTGACGGTTCAGGTTGTGCGAAAGTGCTTTGACCAAGCCTGGCCACAGCGACGAACGCATGGCCGCCATGTCGTTGGAGATCGGGTTGGCCAACAGCAGCGGCTCAACGCCGGGGTTGAACAGCTCGAACTGCTTCGGATCGATGAAGCTGTAGGTCACCGCTTCCTGGTAACCACGCGCAACCAGCAGGCGACGCAGTTCCGGCAGGTGCGCACGCGCTTCTGCTTTGGGTTGCGGCGCCAGGCGCGCTTGCGGGTAACGGACCGGCAAACGGTTGTAGCCGTACAGGCGGGCCAGCTCTTCGATCAGGTCGACTTCCAGGCTGATATCGAAGCGATGGCTTGGCACTTCAACGTGCCATTGCCCGGCGCCGTCAGCAGAAATGCCGAGGCCGAGTGCCGACAGCAGTTGCTCGATTTCCGCAGGCGCGATGACCAGGCCAAGCATTTGCTCAACGGCTTTGGCACGCAGGTGATCGGTGCAACCGACGGCAGGTACTGCTCGTTGACGGTTTCGCTGATCGGGCCGGCTTCACCACCGGTGATTTCCAGCAGCAGGCCAGTGGCGCGCTCCATGGCTTCACGGGCCAATTGCCAGTCCACGCCACGCTCGTAGCGGTGCGAAGCGTCGGTGTGCAGGCCGTAGGAGCGGGCCTTGCCGGCGATGGCGATTTGATCGAAGAACGCGCTTTCGAGAAAGATGTCACGGGTGGTTGCGGACACGCCGCTGTGCTCGCCACCCATCACGCCGGCAATCGCCAAGGCGCGGGAATGGTCAGCGATCACCAAGGTGTCGGCGCGCAGGCTGACTTCCTGGCCGTCGAGCAGCACCAGCTTTTCGCCTTCCTCGGCCATGCGTACGCGGATACCGCCGTTGATTTCGGCGAGATCAAAGGCGTGCAGCGGTTGGCCCAGCTCCAGCATCACGTAGTTGGTGATGTCGACAGCGGCGTCAATGCTGCGCACGTCCGCGCGACGCAGACGCTCAACCATCCACAGCGGGGTTGGCTGGGTCAGGTCGACATTTCGGATCACACGGCCCAAGTAACGTGGGCAAGCGTTGGGCGCCAGCACGTCGACCGGGCGCACTTCATCGTGCACCGCAGCCACCGCGGCAACCACCGGGCGCGTAACCGGAGCGTCGTACAACGCACCGACTTCACGCGCCAGGCCCGCCAGGGACAGGCAATCGCCGCGGTTCGGGGTCAGGTCAACCTCAATGCTCGCGTCTTCCAGTTCCAGGTAAACGCGGATGTCCTGGCCCACTGGCGCGTCGGCCGGCAGTTCCATCAGGCCATCATTGCCCTCGCCCACCTGCAGCTCGGCCTGGGAACACAGCATGCCATTGGACTCGACGCCGCGCAGCTTGGCCTTCTTGATTTTGAAGTCGCCCGGCAGCTCGGCACCGATCATTGCGAACGGGATTTTCAGGCCCGGGCGCACGTTGGGCGCTCCGCACACGACCTGAAAGGTCTCCGCGCCGTTGCTGACCTGGCATACGCGCAATTTATCGGCATCCGGGTGCTGCTCGGTGCTCAGCACCTCGCCCACTACCACGCCACTGAAAACACCGGCGGCCGGCGTCACGCTATCGACCTCAAGGCCGGCCATCGACAGACGCGCAACCAGCTCGTCGCGACTTACCTGCGGGCTTACCCAGCCACGCAGCCATTGTTCACTGAATTTCATCCTGCTCTCCTAAAGATTCGTTACGACTAGCGAAATTGCGCGAGGAACCGCAAGTCGTTGTCGAAGAACAGACGCAAGTCGTTCACGCCGTAACGCAGCATGGCCAGACGCTCAACGCCCATGCCGAAGGCAAAGCCCGAGAATTCTTCCGGGTCGATCCCGGACATACGCAACACGTTGGGGTGAACCATGCCGCAACCCATCACTTCCAGCCAGCCGGTCTGTTTGCAGACGCGGCAGCCTTTACCGCTGCACATCACGCATTCCATATCGACTTCAGCGGAAGGCTCGGTGAACGGGAAGAACGAGGGACGAAAACGCACCGCCAGCTCTTTCTCGAAGAACACCCGCAGGAACTCTTCGATGGTGCCTTTGAGGTCAGCGAAGTTGATGTCGCGATCAACCAGCAGGCCTTCAACCTGATGGAACATCGGCGAGTGGGTAATATCGGAGTCGCTACGGTACACACGGCCTGGGCAGACGATGCGGATCGGCGGCTTGTTCGCTTCCATGGTGCGAACCTGTACCGGCGAGGTATGGGTGCGCAATAACATGTTGGCGTTGAAATAGAAGGTGTCGTGCATCGACCGGGCCGGGTGATGGCCTGGGATGTTGAGCGCCTCGAAGTTGTGATAGTCGTCTTCGACCTCAGGGCCTTCGGCAATGCCGTAGCCAATGTGGGTGAAGAACTGCTCGATACGCTCCAGCGTCCGAGTGATCGGATGCAGGCCGCCCGAGGCTTGGCCGCGGCCAGGCAGGGTCACGTCAATGGACTCGGCGGCGAGCTTGGCCGCAAGATCGGCCTCCTCGAGCGACGCCTTGCGCGCATTAAGAACCTCTGTGACACGCTCCTTGGCGACGTTGATCAGCGCGCCGACTTGCGGGCGCTCATCGGCCGGCAAATTCCCCAGGGTCTTCATCACCTGAGTCAATTCACCCTTTTTGCCAAGGTAGTGAACCCGGATTTGCTCCAGGGCATTGATATCTTCAGCGCTTTGCACAGCCTCAAGGGCTTGAGCGACGAGCGCGTCGAGGTTTTCCATGTACAGACTCCAGATACAAAATAGGGGAAGAGCTTGAAGGCTCTTCCCCTATTTATGACGTTTACCACCGTGGGCTACAGGAGCAGCCCACGGTGACTGTCGGGGGTACTTAAGCCAAGGTGGCTTTAGCTTTCTCGACAATCGCAGCAAACACCGCTTTATCGTTCACGGCCAGTTCAGCCAGAACCTTACGGTCGATTTCGATGGACGCTTTTTTCAGGCCAGCGATGAAACGGCTGTAGGACAGACCGTTAACACGTGCACCAGCGTTGATACGAGCGATCCACAGAGCGCGGAACTGACGTTTTTTCTGACGACGGTCACGGTAGGCGTATTGGCCTGCCTTGATTACCGCTTGCTTGGCAACACGGAATACGCGTGAGCGTGCGCCGTAGTAGCCTTTAGCGAGTTTCAGAATTTTTTTGTGACGTTTACGGGCAATGACGCCACGCTTTACACGAGCCATGAGTTACTTCCTCTATCTTGATCCAAAAATTAACGAAGGCGCAGCATGCGCTCGACTTTTGCCACGTCAGACGGATGCAGCAAGCTGCTACCGCGCAGTTGACGCTTACGCTTGGTCGACATTTTGGTCAGGATGTGGCTCTTGAAAGCGTGCTTGTGCTTGATACCGTTAGCAGTTTTCAGAAACCGCTTAGCAGCACCACTTTTAGTCTTCATCTTTGGCATGTTCGGATACTCCGCATTCAGTTGATAAACATAATCAGAAGGCCTGCCGTGCCCTGATGATTACTTCTTCTTTTTCGGGGCGATGACCATAATCAGCTGGCGTCCTTCCATCTTAGGATGCTGTTCGACCGAACCGTACTCGAGCAGGTCACCTTCAACCCGCTTGAGGAGTTCCATCCCCAGCTCCTGGTGGGCCATCTCACGGCCGCGGAATCGCAAGGATACCTTGGCCCTGTCCCCATCACTCAGGAAACGTACCAGGTTGCGCAGTTTTACCTGGTAATCCCCTTCCTCCGTCCCTGGACGAAACTTGATTTCTTTTACTTGAATCTGCTTCTGGTTCTTCTTCGCTGCGGCAACCTGTTTCTTCTTTTCGAAGATCGATTTGCCGTAGTCCATCACCCGACAAACAGGTGGGATTGCATCGGCGGAAATTTCCACCAGGTCCAATTTGGACTCTTCAGCAATACGAAGCGCTTCATCAATCGAGACGATGCCAATCTGCTCGCCGTCAGCGCCAATTAACCGAACCTCGCGTGCCGAGATATTCTCGTTGATCGGGGCTTTCGGTGCAGCTCGTTTATCTTGTCTCATTTCACGCTTAATAATAATTACTCCGAATCTGGGCGACCACGCCGGGAAACCGCTTGCGCGAGGAACTCAGCGAACTGGGCGACGGGCATAGAGCCCAGGTCAGCACCTTCACGAGTACGCACAGCGACAGTCTGCATCTCGACTTCCCGATCTCCGATAACCAAAAGATAGGGAACCTTGAGCAAAGTATGCTCACGGATTTTAAAGCCGATCTTTTCATTTCTCAAGTCGGACTTGGCACGAAAACCGCTTTCGTTGAGAGTTTTTTCAACTTCAGCCGCAAAATCTGCCTGTTTATCAGTGATATTCATGATCACTGCCTGGGTCGGAGCAAGCCACGCAGGGAATGCACCCTCGTAGTGCTCGATCAGGATACCGACGAACCGTTCAAACGAGCCAAGGATCGCCCGATGCAGCATAACCGGGTGCTTACGGCTGTTATCTTCGGAGACGTATTCGGCCCCCAAACGGATCGGCAGGTTAAAATCGAGCTGCAAAGTACCACATTGCCAGACACGACCAAGACAATCTTTCAGCGAGAACTCGATTTTCGGACCGTAGAAGGCGCCCTCGCCCGGCTGCAGATCGTACGCAAGGCCCGCGCTATCAAGCGCTGCGGCCAATGCAGCTTCGGCGCGATCCCATAGCTCGTCGGAACCGACACGTTTTTCCGGACGAGTGGACAGCTTCATTTCGACTTCGGTGAAGCCGAAATCGCGGTACACGTCCATGGTCAGTTTGATAAACGCAGCGGACTCGGCCTGCATCTGCTCTTCTGTGCAGAAGATGTGGGCGTCATCCTGCGTAAAGCCACGCACACGCATGATGCCGTGCAGTGCACCGGACGGCTCGTTACGGTGGCAGGCACCGAACTCGGCCAGACGCAGCGGCAACTCGCGGTAGCTCTTCAAGCCCTGATTGAATACCTGCACGTGGCACGGGCAGTTCATCGGCTTGATGGCGTAGTCGCGGTTTTCCGACTGGGTGGTGAACATGTTGTCGGCGTAGTTGGCCCAGTGCCCGGATTTCTCCCAAAGGCTGCGGTCAACAACCTGCGGAGTTTTGATCTCCAGGTAGCCGTTGTCGCGCTGAACCTTGCGCATGTACTGCTCAAGCACTTGGTACAGGGTCCAGCCATTCGGGTGCCAGAACACCATGCCCGGCGCTTCTTCCTGAAGGTGGAACAGGTTCAGGCGCTTGCCGATTTTACGGTGGTCGCGCTTTTCGGCTTCTTCGATGCGCTGCACATAAGCAGCCAGTTGCTTTTTATCCGCCCAGGCAGTGCCGTAGATCCGCTGCAACTGCTCGTTCTTCGCGTCGCCGCGCCAGTAGGCACCGGACAACTTGGTCAGCTTGAACGACTTGAGGAAGCGCGTATTCGGCACGTGCGGGCCACGGCACATGTCGACGTATTCTTCGTGGTAATACAGGCCCATGGCGTGCTCGTCCGGCATGTCTTCGACCAGGCGCAATTTGTAGTCTTCACCACGCGCGGTGAACACGTCGATCACTTCAGCGCGCGGCGTGACCTTCTTGATGACGTCGTAATCTTTTTCGATCAGCGCGTGCATGCGCGCCTCGATAGCGGCCATGTCGTCCGGAGTAAAAGGACGCTCATAGGCGATATCGTAATAGAAGCCTTCATCAATGACCGGGCCGATCACCATTTTCGCCGTCGGGTACAACTGTTTGACCGCGTGGCCAATCAGGTGCGCGCAGGAGTGGCGAATGATCTCGAGCCCCTCTTGATCCTTGGGCGTGATGATTTGCAGGCTGGCGTCACCGGTGATCAGGTCACTGGCGTCAACCAGCTTGCCGTCGACCTTGCCGGCCACGGTGGCTTTGGCCAGGCCTGCACCAATGGATGCGGCGACCTCGGCTACAGAAACCGAATGATCGAATGAACGTTGACTGCCATCGGGAAGAGTAATAGTTGGCATGGCGCCTCCTCTCCTAGTGGTGACCCCTACCAAAGGTCACGTGGGTTGGGATGAGCCAGTACAAGATCCAATACCAGGCCGTTCAATGCTGAACGCCTGCCTTACAGCGGCAGGAGCCTTTCGGCCAACCGATAATCGAACCAGAGTGACTGGAGTGAAATCAAAAAGATGGCAAGGCGGCAATTGGCGCGCCTGGAAAAAGCCAAGCGCAGGATGCTAGCACAGATGAACGGTCATCGCGCCGGTGCCGGCACGCGTAAATACAAATTCACGCTTTTATAGCGGCGAAAGTGAACTTGGGCTGTACGCCACGCCTCAAACGCACCGAGAATCGCCGTTCGTCCTCGACCCAAAGGAGCATCCACATGATGCGTTTTACCTCGACCCTCGCTCTCGCCGCTTCCCTGGCATTCCTGTCCCTCGGCGCCCAAGCTGCTGCGCCATCGAACTGGCCGGACGGCGCCCGTGACAGCTTCGTCAAAGATTGCAGTGCGGCCGCCAGCCAGAACGTTGACGCCAAAACTGCCAAAGATCACTGTGAATGCGGCGCCGACAAGATCAACGCTGAATTGAGCACTGCAGAGATCAAAGAGCTCATGACCAACCAGAATGCCAGCCAAGAGCTCAAGACCAAAGCGGTCACGGCGATTTCTTCCTGCAAAGTCGTGAAGAAAAAGTAATGAAGGCCGCTGATCCGACCGCCGGATTGCGTGAAAAACGCGGTTAAAACTGCTATTTCTCACAAATTACGCAGCTTTTACGGCTTTTTTTATCAGCTGATATTTCGTGCCAAAGCCCCGTAGATCGGGGCTTTCAGCCAGCCGAAGAACTAAACGCAACGCTATTGATTAGCAAACAGTGCCTAGGGGGGGCTCCCAAGTCGAACATTTCGACTATGATACCCCGGTGTGCCCAGTTGGCCTGAGCAGCACAGCACTACTGAAAATATATGTTTCTTGGAGATACACCATGTCTAATCGCCAAAACGGCACCGTTAAATGGTTCAACGATGAAAAAGGCTTCGGCTTCATCACTCCTACAGGTGGCGGTGACGACCTGTTCGTACACTTCAAAGCTATCGAAAGCGACGGTTTCAAAAGCCTGAAAGAAGGCCAAACCGTTTCCTTCGTGGCTGAGAAAGGCCAAAAGGGTATGCAAGCTGCACAGGTTCGCGCTGAGTAATCTGCGCTGAGCTAAAAAAAACCCCGTCCATGTGACGGGGTTTTTTATGCGCATTAGAAAAGCCGGCGGGCTATCAGCCGCAATTGACTCGCGTAATCACCAGGTCGTCGTCGGTGTTCAGGTTCAGGCGGTCGGAGCGGTATTCCAGCGTGACCATATCGTTGGGCTTGAGGATTCTTGCGTTCTGCGCACCGGCACGCGTACGCGCCTGATCCAGCAATTGGGGCGAGGCCTTCTGGCCTACGGCGAACTCGGCGGCTTTCGATTCACAGCGGCTATAGGCTGGGTCAGCAACGGCGGCCTCTTTGCCTTGCGCTGGAGCGCCCGGAGTGCTGCAACCCGCCAACGCGAGTGCAGCCAACAGAGTACCGAATGATGCGAGCTTCCAAGGCATGAAGCCTCCTATGTAAAAAAATGGACAGAGATCGTGCGACAGCAGCAAGGCGGATAGGTTTCAAGACGTAAATCGCCAAGCGGCCAGTCTGCCTGACTCAAGACGCGCATTCGCCCAGGCAATCGTCACCAGATATGAACGTATTCAGTAGACGTCGATGTAGTCAAACGGCGGGTCTGGCCAGTTTTGCTTGAGCGCATTAAAAATCTGCATCACCCAGACTTCATCGCTGGCCGCTACGTTGCCCACATAACCAGAGCCTTTAGCCCAGGTTTCCAGGCGAAAAAGCAGGCCATCGATGTCCACACCGCCTACGGCTTTGCCGGAGGATATAAAGGCGATACCGGCCTTGGTCACGCGTAATTGGGTGTGTTCGTCGTCACTCGCACTGGCGAGCAATTGACGAACAGCCTCCAGCGTCAGGCCATCGGGGTTGTTCAAGTCGATCTGCACGCGGTGGTCCCCGGCAATTAAGATGGCGGACAGTGTCGCACAGCGTGTGCCTCATTTCGAAGCACCTGCGGCCTAAGTAGCAGTGCCAAACACACCGCAAAAATGCTTAACTGCGGCGGCAAGAACCGCGTTTCAGCGCACTACACAGTAATTCAGCCCCGCGAGCCCACACCATGAGCACCGTAACCCTGCAAGCCGACATCAAAGCCAAGTGGCCTCAAGGACAGGGCTCTTACAGCCCTGGAAGCCCGGAAGAGTTGGCAATCATTGGCATCGACTTGCTGGTCAAAGAGATGGGCACCCAAGCCGCGCAGGCCTTCATCGGCCAGGTATTCGAGAAATACCCGGCCGATCATATGGGCGCACACAACCCCGAGCGCGAATAAGAACCGGCCGGCGAACGCCGACCGGCAAGCACATTACTTCAGACGCGCGAGGCGCTCGGTCAGCAGATCGAAGAAGCCTTGAGCATTGCCGTTCTCAACCCAGAACGCGTTCTTCGGTTGTTTCAGGCCATCGTACCAATCCACGATGGTCTGGCCGAAGGTCGGGCCTTCGCGGCTGTCGACGACCACGTTAACTTCACGGCCGCTGAACAGCTCAGGCTTGAGCAGGTAGGCAATCACAGTGGCATCGTGTACCGGGCCGCCGGGGATGCCGTAGTGTTCCATATCGCCTTTTACGTATTCATTGAGAATACTGCTGACGACCTTGCTGGCGTTGTTATTGAGGTCGGCGATCTTTTTCAGGCGCGCGTCACTGGTCAGCACCTTATGGGTCACGTCCAGTGGCAGGTAGGTCAGCTTGACGCCACTTTTCAGCACGATCTCGGCCGCAACCGGGTCAGCGAACAGATTAAACTCGGCCACCGGCGTGATATTGCCGCCATTGAAGTGCGCGCCGCCCATCACCACCACTTCCTTGATGCCTTGGGTGATTTCCGGCGCTTGGGTGAGTGCCAGTGCGAGGTTGGTCTGCGGGCCGAGCATGGCGATGGTGATGCTGTGCGGCTTGGCGGTGCTCAGGGTTTTGATCAAGTAATCAACCGCATTGCCTTCGGCCAGGGCTTTTTTCGGCTCGTGCACGGTGACGCCGGAGATACCTTCCTTGCCGTGAATATTCTCGGCATAAATCGGCGTGCGCAGCAGCGGTTTTGGTGCACCGGCGTACACCGGGATGTCCTCACGCCCTGCCCACTCGCGCGCCAGGCGCGCGTTGCGGGAGGTTTTGTCGAGCCGCACATTACCCGCAACGGTGGTTAGCGCACGAATGCTCAATTCCTCTGGGGAGGCCATCGCGAACAGCAAGGCCACCACGTCATCGGCACCCGGGTCGGTGTCGATGATCAGGTCGATTTTTTCCGCCGCGTGGGCGTTGGCTGCAGTGAGCGCGGACAAAAGCAAAACACTCCGAAACAGGTTTTTCAGGGTGGGAAGACCACGTTGCATGAAACTCTCCTTGTCTTGGGAAAACGCTAGAAGGTGACGCCGGATACCAGCGCGATATTACAGTAAGGCTGGCACTCACCAGTGCGCACCACGGCGCGGGCCTTACGGCTGAGCTGCTTGAATTCT
This sequence comes from Pseudomonas kitaguniensis, assembly GCF_009296165.1. Classification (GTDB taxonomy): domain Bacteria; phylum Pseudomonadota; class Gammaproteobacteria; order Pseudomonadales; family Pseudomonadaceae; genus Aquipseudomonas; species Aquipseudomonas kitaguniensis. Next base: position 24,276 of record NZ_VUAZ01000014.1, read on the forward strand.
TCGTGGCTGAGCAGGCGTCGCTCGCCGAGCGCTGCCTGCGCGGTCAAGGTGTTAAGTGCCGCCAGCGCCGGCGGCTGCTTGAGCAGAATTTCTTCCGCCAACACGTGGCTTTCCACCTGCATCTCGCTCAGCACAATACGCAGGGTGCTGATGAAATCCGGAATGCCCTGAGTCAGCGCCAAGTCAATTAACTCGACGCCCGGCGGCACCGGCAGGCCAGCGTCGCCGATCACCAGAATATCGCCGTGCCCCAACGATGCGATCACGCGTGACAGGGCAATATTGAGCAGAGGTGTCTTTTTCATGAGGGCACAAAACCTTGAACGTCATGCAGCGTAGGGATAGAAGGTTGCGCACCGGCGCGAGTCACCGACAACGCCGCTGCCACCTGGCCAAAACGGATGGCCTCGGCTTCGGTTTTGCCGTTGGCAAGCGCTGCGGCAAAGCCTCCGACGAAGGTGTCACCGGCGGCCGTGGTGTCCACCGCCTTGACTTTGGGCGCCACTAAATGCTCGAAATTTTTGCCATCGGCAAACAGCGCGCCCTGGGCGCCGAGGGTAATGATGACCTTGCCGGCGCCCGCGTTGATCAGTTGCGTTGCCGCGAGCTTGGCGGTGTCCAGGCAGTCAACCTGCACGCCACTTAATGCGCTGGCTTCACTTTCGTTGGGAATCAGATAATCGATCGAGGCGTACCACTCAGCCGGCAACGGGCCACTGGCCGGCGCCGGGTTGAGGATCACCGTCTTGCCCAGTTCACGACCGCGCTTCAGGGCGTGCCCCACGGTGTTCATCGGCACTTCCAACTGGCAGATGATCACGTCGGCCGCCTGCAACACAGCGTCAGCGGCGTGCAACGACGCGGGGCTCAGTTCAGCGTTGCTGCCGGCCACGATCACAATCGCGTTCTGGCTGCTGTCATCTACCACAATCAACGCCACGCCGCTGGAACCGTCCACGCTGCTCACGGCCTGGCAATCGATGCCCTCTACCTGCAGCGCATCGCGCAATTGGCTGCCATAGGCGTCGGTGCCGACGCAGCCGATCATCGCCACCTCAGCTCCCAGGCGCGCCGACGCCACGGCCTGGTTGGCGCCCTTGCCGCCGGGGACGGTTGCAAAGGTTTGGCCGATCAAGGTTTCACCGGCGCGCGGCAAGCGGCTGGCGCGGGTGACCAGGTCCATGTTCAAGCTGCCTACTACCACTACTTTTGCTGGCATACATCAATTCTCATCAATTCGGTTCAGCGGTAATGGGCGAACACACCGGCAAACGGTGCCGTCGACTCACGCAAAACAATACTCGGCGTCACGATGCGTTGATCGATCGGCAGTTGGGGTGTCGCAATTCGTCGCAGTAAAAGTTCGGCGGCCGTCTCGCCCAATTGCACGATCGACTGCCCCACCGTGGTCAGCGCCGGGTACACGTAACGGCCCATTTGAATATCATCAAAACCGATGACCGACAGCTCACCCGGCACGCGGATATTACGCTCGGCCGCGGCGCGCAATACGCCGAAACCAATCATGTCATTGCTGGCGAAAATCGCGCTGGGCGGGTTTTCCGAGAGCAATTGCACCGCTGCGGCATAACCGCCGGTGCTGGTAAAATCACTCGCCTGCGTCCGACTGGCCGCCACCTCCACGCCCGCCTCATGCAGTGCGCGGTGATACCCGGCCAACCGCATTTGCGCCACGCGGGTGTGGCCGGGGCCGCCGATACAGGCGATGTCGCGGTGGCCCAGCTCAAGCAAATGCCGGGTCGCCAAGTAGGCGCCCTGCTCGTGATCGATACGCACCAGGTCGACATCTATACCGTCCAGCGCGCGGTCGACAATCACCATCGGCGTGCGCACCGCGTTCAAGCCGGCGGCAAGGCCACTGTCGTCGCCGCCCACCGAGGTCACGATCAAGCCGTCGATGCGCTTCTCGAGCAACACCCGCAAGTAGCTGCGCTGCTTCTCGGCGTTATCGTCGGAGTTGCACAGGATTACGCAATAGCCATTACGCTCGCAATAATCCTCGATGCCTCGCGCCAACTCCGCGAAATACGGGTTGAGGCTGTTGGGCACGAGCAGGCCGATGGTGGCGGTGGTCTTGGCCTTGAGCGAGCGCGCGACCGCACTCGGTACGTAGTCCAGTTGCTTGATCGCCGCCTCGACCTTGACCCGCACAGGCTCGCTGACCGGCCGCGACTTGTTCACCACATGTGACACGGTGGTGTAGGAAATACCCGCAAGCGCTGCCACATCCTTGATCGTTGCCATGGTTTAGCCCCGCCGACTGGCGCGCTGGCTACGATAGGTGTCGAGGACCACGGCAATCACGATTACCGCACCGGTGATGATGCGTTTGGTCGGCTCCGTAGCACCGATCTGCGCCAGGCCCGCCGCCAATACCGAAATAATCAGCACGCCGAAGAACGTACTGATAACTGAGCCGCGCCCGCCCATCAGGCTGGTGCCGCCGATTACCACGGCCGCAATCACCTGCAACTCCAGGCCGGAGCCGGCGTTCGGGTCTGCCGCTTCCAGGCGCGAGATCTGGAACAACGCCGCCACACCGGCCAACAGGCCCATCAGGCTGAATACCAGGATCTTGTAGGGCTTGGGGTTGATGCCGGCCAGCCGCACGGCCTCTTCGTTGGTGCCGATACCGATCAGGTAGCGACCAAACACGGTACGCGTCAACACCAGTTGGGCGACGATAATCACCAGCAGCGCAATGATAAACGATGGCGAAATACCGAAGGCAATCGGGTTCGACAGCCAGGCGAACGAGTCACCGATGTAGGCGGTGCGCGAGCCGGTCATCTGATACGCCACGCCGCGCGCCATTTCAAGCACGCCGAGGGACACGATAAACGAAGGAATGCGCCAGGCCACAGTGATCGAGCCAGTAATGGTGCCGGCCAACGCCGCACAACCCATGCCGAGCAAGGCCGCTGGCAACACGCTCCAGCCCCAGCCGAGAATCGCCACGCTGACCGCCGACGCGGCCAGTGCCAGCACCGAGCCCACCGACAGGTCGATACCGCCGATGATCAGGATAAAGGTCATGCCCACCGCCAGCACCATCAGGTCGGGGATCTGGTTGGCCAAGGTGCTGAAGGTGTCGTAGGACAGGAAGTGATCGCTCAACACCGAGAACAGCGCGATCATCGCCAACAAGGCGCCCGCCAGCCCCAGGTAGGTGCCGAGGCCATAGAAGTTGCCAGCGGTTTTACCGGGCGAATGTGTAGTTTTCATGGGGTATCCCTAAGCACTGCGTCGTTGAGCAGCGCATCACGTTTTTTATAGCCGGCAAACGCGGCGGCGAGCAATTCGTCCTGGGTCCAGCTGTCACGCTCGAACGTATCGATCAGGCGCCCGGCGGAGAGCACGCCAATTCGGTCGCAGATCAACATCAGTTCACGCAGGTCGCTGGACACCACGACCAGCGCTTTGCCCTGGCGAGTCAGGTCGCCGAGCAGCGCATAAATATCGAATTTGGCGCCGACGTCGATGCCACGCGTCGGCTCATCGAACAGCATCACCGCGCAATCGCGCTCCAGCCAACGACCAATCACGACCTTTTGCTGGTTGCCGCCCGACAACTCGGACACCAACTGCGCCGGGCTTGAGCTGCGGATGCGCATCGCATCGATCTGGCGCTTGGCCAGGGCGGTTTCGTCACGGCTATTCACCACGCCGCCAGCGGAAATTTCCGGCATGTTGCCCAAGGCAATATTGGCGCTGATGGACTGGGTCAATAGCAGGCCTTCGCCCTTGCGGTCTTCGGTGATCAGGGCGATGCCATGACCGACCGCATCCACCGGCGAACGAATGCTCACAACCTGCGCTGGCGAGCCCAGCGCCACCGTGCCGCTGTCGGCCAGGTCGGCACCAAAGATCAGCCGCAACAGTTCGGTACGACCGGCACCGATCAGGCCCGAGATGCCATAGATTTCACCGGCGCGCACCTCAAAAGACACGTCGCGAACCTTGTCCGAACGGGTCAGCCCTTTCACCGTCAAGGCCGGGCCGCCGAGGGTGCGCGGGCCCAAGTCGATCTGTTCGCCTAACTCGCGACCGACCATCAAGGTCACCAACTGCTCGCTGTTGTAGTTGGCCATCGGCTCGACGCAGACCAGCTTGCCGTCGCGCAATACCGCAATGCGCTGTGCGACGCGGGCCAGCTCTTCGAGCCGGTGAGAAATATAAATAATCGCCACACCGCGCGCTTGCAGGCGGGTGATTTGTTCAAACAGCATCTCGACTTCACGCGCGGTGAGCATGGCCGTGGGTTCGTCGAGAATCAGGACATGGCAGTCGCCGATCAGGTTGCGGGCGATTTCGACCATTTGTTGATGGCCGATGCCGAGGCTGCCGACGAGGGTGTCCGGGTCGATCGCATCGAGGCCGACTTGCGCCATGGCTTCGATCGCGGCTTTGCGCAATTGCTTGCGGCTGATCCAACCGCAGTTGCTGGGCAGGTTATCGAGGAACAGGTTTTCGGCGACCGTGAGGGTGGGCAACAGGTTGAGTTCCTGCATGACCATGCGCACGCCCAGCCCTTCGGCGTGGGTACGGCTGCCGGGGCGGTAATCCTGACCATTGAACTGCATGTGCCCGTCAGTCGGCGTGACCAGCCCGCCGATAATCTTCGACAACGTGCTTTTACCTGCGCCGTTCTCACCGGTCAGCGCCAGCACTTCCCCGCGATTAAGCGTCAGGGTGATGTCGGACAGAACCGGTTGGGCATAGGTTTTGCCGATACCGCTGACGAGAGGACAGCGTTCGGGGCGGAAGATGACATAGGAAATCTCCAGGCGCCCGCTCAGGACGAGCGGGCGCTGTTGGGTGCTGCCAGGATTATTGCTTGAGGACGAGTTCGACCGGCGTTTCAATCACGCCGTCTTTGGCGTCGACTTTCTCACCCTTGACCAGCTTCAGCGCGTTCTGGATACCGAACACGGCTTGCTGGGCGGCGGCCTGATCGGCGGTCGCCAGGATGCGGCCGTCTTTGAGCATCGGCTTGACCGCTTCGATATTGTCGTAGCCCACGACCAGCACTTTGCCGGCCTTGCCTGCGGCACGTACGGCCGAGACAGCGCCAAGCGCCATGTTGTCGTTACCGGCCAACAGAGCCTTGAGGTCCGGGTATTCGCTCAGCATCGCGGAAGCGACTTTTTGGCCCTGGTCGATTTCCCAGTTACCCGATTGGGTAGACACGATTTTCATGCCGGCGGCGTCCATCGCATCCTTGAAGCCTGCGGTTCGCTGCTGGGCGTTGGTGGTGGTTGGTACGCCTTCGATGATGCCGACTTTGTCACCCGCGGCCAGCTGCTTGGCCAGGTAGTCACCGACCAGCTTGGAGCCTTTGCGGTTGTCCGGACCCACGAACGGGATGTCGAGGTTTTTGCTTTTCAGCACGTCCGGGTCAAGGCGGTTGTCGATGTTGACGACCTTGATGCCGGCATCGGAAGCCTTTTTCAGCACGGTGACCAACGCCTTGGAGTCGGCCGGGGCGATGACGATGGCGTTTACTTTGGCGAGGATCATCTGGTTGACAATATCGATCTGCGCGCTGGTATCGGTTTCGTTCTTGATACCGTTGGTGATCATGTCGAAGTCAGCAGCGTGCTCCTTCTGATAAGACTTGGCGCCCTCTTGCATGGTGACGAAAAATTCGTTGGCAAGGGACTTCATCACCAGGCCGACCTTGGGTTTGGCGGCGGTGTCTTCAGCAAAGGCAGAGGAAAGGGGTAGAGCAGCGGATGCGGCAGCAAGCACAGCGACAGCAAGAAGACGTGCAGCGAATGGCAGCTTCATGGGTTCACTCCGATCTTATGATTATTGTAAGCAACGCTTGCCGTGAAGCATCTCGCAAACGTTTGCGTTAGTCAAACTATGAGAACCTTGTCGGGATTTGTCAACGGAAGAAAAACGCCGTTCATTCAAGCATGCGAGGTTCAGACCCCAGGTCACACGGTTGATTTGATTAAACATCGCCCTCCCCCAGTCGTTCTCTAAAACGACCGACTGTAGCGCGCATGCGTTATGTGCGCCGTCGATACTCCATCATGGTTTTCGGACAACCGAACGCACGCCCCTTCATTGTTCGGAAAGCCGGACAAGCGCCACCCCAACTCATCTAAAAATTAAACATAAGTTGTTTTAAATCAATACGTTAATTTATAACCGCAGACACAATCAGCTTGGTACAAATCCTGCTCTTTCTCAGCACCTCGCGGCGTTCAGAACCGCCCGGGCGCTCTAGATGAACCTGCATCAGCACTCATCAAAAATCAGAGAGAAAAATAATGAAATCTGCACTGAAGACCTTTGTTCCGGGCGCTCTAGCCCTACTGCTGCTGTTCCCCGTTGCCGCCCAGGCAAAGGACGCTGAACCCAAGACCAAACTGTCCAACGTAGTCATTCTCGCCACCGGCGGCACCATTGCCGGTGCTGGCGCGAGCGCGCCAACAGCGCTACCTATCAGGCAGCCAAAGTCGGCATCGAGCAACTGATCGCAGGCGTTCCCGAGCTTGGCCAGATCGCCCATGTACGCGGCGAGCAAGTCCTGCAAATCGCCTCCGAAAGCATCAACAACGAAAACCTGCTGCAATTGGGGCGCCGCGTTGCCGAACTGGCCGACAGTAAGGACGTGGACGGCATCGTGATCACCCACGGCACCGACACCCTTGAAGAAACCGCTTACTTCCTGAACCTGGTGGAAAAAACCGACAAGCCAATCGTGGTGGTCGGCTCCATGCGCCCAGGCACCGCGATGTCGGCAGACGGTATGCTCAACCTGTACAACGCGGTTGCGGTGGCCAGCAGTCAGGAAGCACGCGGCAAAGGCGTGCTGGTCACCATGAACGACGAAATCCAATCGGGCCGCGACGTCAGCAAGATGATCAACATCAAGACTGAAGCGTTCAAGAGCGCATGGGGCCCGCTGGGCATGGTGGTTGAAGGCAAATCCTATTGGTTCCGCCTGCCTGCCAAGCGCCACACTCAGGATTCAGAGTTCGACATCAAGACCATCAAAAGCCTGCCGGACGTGGAAATCGCCTACGGTTATGGCAACGTCGGCGACACCAGCGTCAAGGCGCTGGCCCAGGCTGGCGCCAAGGCAATCGTCTATGCCGGTACCGGCAATGGTTCGGTGTCCTCCAAGGTCGTGCCTGCCCTGCAAGAACTGCGCAAGCAAGGCGTGCAGATCATTCGGTCTTCCCACGTGAATGCCGGCGGCTTCGTTCTGCGCAATGCCGAACAGCCGGACGACAAGTATGACTGGGTTGCGGCGCATGACCTGAACCCGCAGAAAGCACGAATCCTGGCCATGGTTGCCCTGACGAAGACTCAGGACAGCAAAGAGCTGCAACGGATCTTCTGGGAATATTAATTCCTGACAACGCTGGGCAGAGGCGGGTTACCCGCCTCTGCCTGCCGGCACGTGAATTTTAAGCAGTTGCGAAATTGCTTACAGTTAAATACTGTATGCACGTACAGCAAACTAAGGAATATTCCGTGGCAAAGTCTTCTTCCGCAGCGCCTACTCCGCCGGATGCTTACGCACGCCTCGGCGTTCGTGTGCAAAAAATCATCAATTCAACCAACGCCCAGAAATCCAAAACAGCGTTGATTTTCCGTCTGCCGGACGAGCCGGAGGAAGACTGGGCACGCTTGCTGGAAGAAATTGCAGAGAACGACAACGTCACCCTCGCCTATCGGGATGACGGCGGTGTGCAGATTTTCTGGGTTGTACCGAAGGAAGATTGACCTGAACGCTGCCGGCGCAACAAAAACAACACCCATAAAAAAGGGCCAATACTGGCCCTTTATAGTCAACTTAAGCTTACTTGTTCAGCCAGGACTCGACGGTGTCTGAACCGTGTTCAGCTTTCCACTCTTTCAAGCCTTTGTGATTACCACCCTTCGTTTCAATGACTTCACCGGTGTGCGGGTTCTTGTAAACCTTCACTTGGCGAGCTTTACGGGTGCCGGACTTCGGTGCGGCCACGGGAGCACGACGACCCGCCTGTGGATCAAGCAGATTGACCACGTCCTTGAGGCTGTAGCCATATTTTGCGAGCAAATCACGCAGCTTGGTTTCAAATTCAATTTCTTTCTTAAGGCCGGCATCGCCCTTCAGCGCTTCGAGTGCCTTGAGTTGTTCAGCAAGATGTTTTTCGAGCTGGCGGAATTCTGCGAGTTTGGACATGGGTAATCTCTCTTAGAGTAAGCAGTGAAATCTGTGCCAAATCAAGATTTAGCTAGATTGCTTGATCGGACAATAGCCCCTGCCCAGAAGTGCCGTCGAGTTGAATGTGAAACGGCGGTAATTTCTTTGCGTTAATTAATATTTTGCCTGTGCAGATAATTCTCCAGCAACGTCACGACCTCCACGGTGAAGCTTGGCTGGCCAAGTAATGCAGGACGGTCAGCCGTCACGGTGTGAATGATGGCGTGCACGGCGATGCCCATCAAATAGATCGAAAGATCCGGGTCCGGCACGTTCTTCATGAACGGCCTGAGTACCTCTGCAAACTGATGCTGTAATTGATCGTTATTGTCACCCATGTGCCTGACGGTACTGGGTAGCTCCTCGTGGATGGCTTTGTGCAGCGCGGGCGCGACGCGGTGTTCGGCAACAATCATCTCCACGATCATGGTCAGCGCCTCCCGAAGAGAGCGCTGGTTCGGTAGAACCTCCAACACCTTGAATAAATCAGTTTGCGTTGCATCGGCATGACGCCGCTGCAGCTCCGCAATGATCGCCTCTTTATTAGGAAAAAACTGGTAAAGCGACCCAATGTTGACGCCTGCACGCTCTGCAATCGCGTTGGTGGTCAGCCCCTCCCAACCTACCTGGGTCAAAATGTAAGTCGCTGCTTGAATAATCGCATCGACCGTCGCCCGCGAACGTGCTTGGGACGGCATTTTCCTGGGGCTGACGGGCATACGGCTTTTGTTCAAGGTCACCTCAAGAACATGAGCTTTTAAAAACTAAGCTTTAACTTACTATTTTGGACGTGAGAACACAACGTTGCTCACGTACCGAGACTATTGCAGCCATGAATACGCATGATTTGGAACAACGCTGGGACAGCTTCCGGGCCGCGAACCGCTTTCGCAGGGCCATCCGAAAATTCAGTTCAGCAGCGTTGCCGGATGGCGACGTCTACGAGCTACTGGTGGAGGCCGCTCACGCTCCGTCAAGCGGAAACATGCAGCCCTATGAGTTTCACCGCGTCCGCGACCCAGCGCTTAAAGCCAGCATGGCGGCAGCCTGCAATGGGCAAAAAGCAGCGGCATCGGCATCCGAGTTCGTGGTGATCGTGGCCAGCCCCGCACTTGGGATACGTACCGCCCAAGCGCAACTTGAGCATCTCGAACACTCTGCCTTGAGCGCTGATTCAAAGGCCTATAACCGCAAGCAGATTGCGATGTTCAAAAAAGTATTGGGGTTGGGTTCCAGCGCAGCGTGGTCGCCGCTGGTGTTCCTTGCGGCGTTGGTACGCCCCACGCTTTCGCTGTTGCCTGTGGGCCTGATCGGAGGTCGTCAATGGGCTGCGCGCAACGCCATATTTGCGGCTCAAACCATCATGCTCGGGGCTGCGGCCAAAGGCATCGATTCATGCCCGATGGAAGGGTTTTCGGCAACAAAAGTTGCAAAACTTCTAGGCATACAGCGCGGGTCTGTGATCCCGCTGGTGATCGCACTCGGGTACCGCGCGCCCGACGCCAGGATCGAAGAACGCTGGCGCAACCCGATGGAAAACATCGTTATTTCACACTGAACCACTTTTGCGTGGCCCGTTCAGGGCTGCGGCAAAGCTTTTCAGAGCGCTATTACCTTCTTCGGTAATCCAAGATGACTTCTCAGATCGAATGTCGAGCAGGCCTCTCTGAGCCCTGCGAACAGGGCTGCAGGCAATCGCGATGGATAGCGCCCCCACTTGTTGTGGCGGCTTTACTGGTATGCGCAGGGTGCGCGTTGCAACCGGCCTATGTGACGCCGACCCCGCCGACACCCACAACCTGGTCTGTAGACGCCGCCAGTGCTAAACGCCATGCGCCCTTGCCGGGCGATGCCTGGTGGCAGCCTTTGGGTGACAAGGCTATTGATACCCTGGTAGAGGCCGCATTCGCAGGCAACCCGACCTTGCTGCAGGCAGTGACACGGGTTGACGAGGCCAAGGCGACGCTGACTGCTGATACAGCGGCAACGATGCCTGGCGTCGGCGTCGACGCCAGCTTCACACGGCAAAAAAGTCGCGATACTTCCGCCGCCGGATCAGGGGTGACGGTACAGAGTACCTCCGCCGCTGTCGGGCCGACTTTCAGTTGGGAACTGGACCTGTTCGGGCGGGTTCGCCAGTCAGTAGAAGCCGCCCAAAACCACCTGGATGCGCGTACCGCAGACGCGGCGTCCACGCGCCTGACCTTGGCCGCCGATGTTGCCAATGACGTGCTTTCCCTGCGTGCCTGTGAAAGTTCGCGACGCGTTTTAATCGATGACATTGCCTCCCGGGAAAAGACCCTGGCATTGACGCAACTGCGGCTGAACTCAGGTTTTGCTGCACCGGTTGACGAAGCACGCATCCTGTCCGGCTTAGCGACCTCGCAGACCAATCTTGCCACTCAAGCAGACCAATGCGCGCGCCTGGTTAATGCGCTGGTGGCGTTGACCGGCGCAGAGGCAGGCAGCGTCACACACCTTGTGGGTACACAACCGTCAGCCTCTGAGAGCGAACTGGCCTACATGCCGCAGGCGCCCGCTGCGGTGCCTCAACTACCCGCAACGGTATTGGCCTCGCATCCCGACGTTGTTTCAGCTGAACGTGAGACTGCAGCCGCTTGGGCCGACATCGCGGTAGCGCGTGCAGATCGCTTGCCGCGTATCGATCTCGCCGCAGCGCTGACCGGGCAGTGGATTCGCATGGCCGGTTCCAGCATTAACTTCGACACCTGGTCTATCGGCCCGAGCCTCAGTGGCACGCTGTTCGATGGCGGTGCAGGCAAGGCCAAAGTCGAGGCTGCAAAAGCCCGCTACGTGCGCGCCGCCGCCACCTTGAAAAGCACGCTGAGAACCACCGTTCAAGACGTCGAAAACGCGCTGGCGGATCAGGCATCGGCAAAATCCCGGCTGACCTCTACCAAGGAAGGCGTAGCCGCCGCCCGCACCACCTTCCAAGCCTCAGACGCGCAATGGAAGGCGGGCGCTGTCAGCCTGTTTGAGCTGGAAGACAGCCGCCGGCAATTCGCTTCAGCAAAGGATGCCGAAATCTCTGCACGCCGCGATCAGGCACAGGCCTGGATCTCGCTGGTAAAAGCCACCGGCGGAGCTATCGCCCTAACTCCGGATAACACCTCCCATGAATAAATTATTGTGCTTGCGGATGATAGTTGGCGGCCGGTCAATGGCCGTCGTTGCGCTGGTCGCCGGCTTGGTTATCGCCGCCATTTTCATGTCTGCGCCCACCCGCTCAGCCACTCAAACAGACACCCAGCCGGCCTCCGCCCTGACGGTGACGGTCGCGACCGCGACCACCTTGAGTTGGCCCGTCAAACTTGAGGCAAGTGGCTCAATCGCGCCTTGGGAAGAAGCGGTCATCGGGTCCCAGGTTTCAAACCTGCGCTTGGTTCAGCTCTATGTGAACATCGGTGACGCGGTGAAGCGAGGGCAACTGCTCGCCTCGTTCGACGCGGCCTTGCTCGAAGCCGACGCCACGCGCCTTAACGCAAACTGGTTGCAAGCGGAGTCCAACCGCAAGCGCGCATTGCAATTGAAGGGCACGGGCGGCATCAGTGATCAGGACGTGCTTCAGTATGAGACGCAAGCCGACGTGGCCAAAGCGTTGCTCACCGGCACTCAACTGCAACTGCGTTATGCCAAAGTCATCGCGCCAGATGACGGTTTGATCAGCGCTCGCTCTGCAACCGTCGGCGCGGTTTACGGTAACGGCCAAGAGTTGTTCCGCATGATCCGGCAAGGCCGGCTGGAATGGCGCGGCGAATTGAACGCGCTGCAGTTGGCCCACGTCACACCCGGCCAACGCATCACACTGGCGTTACCTGACGACTCTTCAGCCGTTGCAGTGGTGCGTGAACTCGCGCCGGACCTGAACACCGAGACGCGTTTGGGCATCGCCTACGCTGACATCGAACCCGGCAGCACGGCACGGGCCGGCATGTATGCCAAAGGGCTGGTTAATTTGGCTGTGCGCGCCGCCGTGGTGATACCGGCCGCGAGTGTGGTCATACGTGATGGGCGTAGCTACGTGCCCCGCGTGGTCGACAACGACCGAATCAGCTTACAAGCGGTGACGGTGGGGCGCCGGCAGAACAACCAGGTCGAAATTGTTTCGGGTATCAACGTTGCAGACAGCGTGGTAGAGCAAGGTGCCGCCTTTTTGAATGACGGTGATCGGGTACACATCGTAACAGCACCTGCTGAAGCGAAGGAGTAAGCCATGAACTTCGCCACCTGGTCGATCCGCAACCCAATCCCTTCCATCCTGCTTTTCGTACTGTTGTCCATGGCCGGAATACTAAGCTTTCGGGCGTTGCCGATCGCCAACATGCCGGACATCGATCTGCCCTCAGTGGTTATTTCGCTGACGCAACCCGGTGCTTCCCCGGCGCAGTTAGAGACGGAGGTAGCACGCAAGGTAGAGAACTCCCTCGCCACGCTGTCCGGGATAAAACACATGAGCACCTCGATTGTTGATGGGCGCGTAACCATTAACGTCGAGTTCATCCTTGAAAAGAAGTTATCTGATGCGCTGATTGAATCCAAAGATGCCGTCGATAAAGTTCGCTCCGATTTACCCAGCGATCTGGAGCAGCCTTCGATCAGCGCGATTCGTGTAGGCAGCGACGACGCAACATTAATCTACGCCGCTGCCTCTTCGAAAATGGATGAAGAGGCGCTCTCGTGGTTCGTCGATGATGCGGTCAACAAGGCCATATTGGGCGTGCCCGGTATTGGCAAGTTTGAGCGCGTCGGTGGGGTTAGCCGCCAGGTAGTGGTGGAAGTCGACCCGGCCAGCCTGGAGGCGCAAGGCACCACGGCCGCCGAAGTGTCCAGGGCGCTCAAGAGTGTCGAGCAAGAGTCCTCCGGGGGACGTGGCCAGGTGAATGGCGCGGAGCAGGCAGTGCGCACTATTGCTACAGTGCGCACTGCCGACGAGCTGAAAAATCTCCCCGTGGTGCTCAGCAATGGTCGACGCGTGAACCTGGACCAGGTTGCCTTGATCAAGGATACCTATGCAGACCGCACGCAGCTCGCCACGCTGGATGGTCAGCCGGTGGTCGGTTTCAGGATCTATCGGGCCAAGGGTTTCGACGAAACGCGTGTCGCCGCAGGTGTGCAGCAGGTGCTCGACAAGCTTCACGCGGCGGACGCAAGCCTGAACTTTACAAAAGTTTCCGGTACCGTGGATTACACGCATGAGCAGTATGAGGGCTCAATGCACATGCTTTATGAAGGCGCGTTACTGGCGGTGCTGGTGGTCTGGTGGTTCTTGCGCGACTGGCGCGCCACATTGATCTCCGCCTCGGCTTTACCGCTGTCGATACTGCCTACCTTTCTTGTGATGAACTGGCTCGGTTACTCCCTCAACACCCTGACGCTTCTGGCGCTGGCGGTGATCGTCGGCATTCTTGTAGACGACGCGATTGTCGAGATCGAGAACATTGAACGCCACCGCCGCATGGGCAAGCCGATCCATCAGGCAGCCGGCGACGCGGTGACCGAAATCGCCTTGGCGGTGATGGCCACCACCCTGACGCTGGTTGTAGTGTTTCTGCCCACGGCAATGATGAGCGGGGTTCCAGGGCTGTTCTTCAAGCAGTTTGGCTGGACGGCCGTGGTGGCGGTGCTTTCTTCCCTGTTGGTGGCGCGGGTTCTGACTCCGATGATGGCCACCTACTTGCTCAAAACGCATACCGAGGGCAAGGAAACGCCGGATGGCAGGCTGATGAAGCTGTATTTGCACAGCGTGGCCTGGTGCCTCAGCCATCGCCGCCTGACGATGTTGGGCACGGCTGTGGTTTTCGCTGCTTCGGTAGCGGTGGTTCCGCTGCTTGAAACCGGACTGATGCCAGCGTCAGACAAAGGCTACAGCAACATCAACCTTGAGCTGCCACCCGGCAGCAGTTTGTCGGCTACACGGGCGACAACCGAGGCGGTTAGCCGCGCCATCAACCACCTGCCAGGCATCGAGCATGTGTTCAGCACCGTGGGCGTCGCTCAGCCTGCCGGGCGCGGGCAAACCCAGGCAGCAGAGCTACGCCGGGCCACCATGACGCTCGTGCTGTCGGCGCGCGGTGAGCGCCCAGGGCAAACCGACATCGAAAACCAGGTACGTGTTGCCTTGAAGGAAGTGCCAGGCGCACGGTTTTCGTTGGGCTCCGGCGGGCTCGGCGAGAAGCTGTCGCTGATTCTAGCGAGTGACGACAAGGCCGCGCTCAAAGCGACGGCTCAGGCGCTGGAGCGGCAGTTGAGGGAAGTCGCCGGCCTGGCCAACATCACCTCAACTGCCAGTATCGAGCGGCCGGAAATCGTGGTGCGTCCTGACGCCAGGCAGGCAGCCGAGCGTGGCGTGAGCACCGAGACTATTGGCGAAACAGTGCGCATTGCCACCAACGGCGACTTCGATGCAAAGATGGGCAAGCTCAACCTCGACAACCGGCAAATAGCCATTCAGGTGCGCATACCGGACGCTTCGCGCCAGGACTTTGAAACATTGGCTAATTTAAGGGTTCGCGGGCGTGACGGGCTGATTCCGCTATCGACTGTCGCGCAGTTGGCGATCGAGAGCGGGCCGACCCAGATTGACCGTTACGATCGACGCCGCTATGCGACGGTCACCGCGGACCTCGGGCACACACCGCTTGGGCAAGCACTCGCCAAAGCCAGAGCGCTGCCCGCCATCCAGTCCATGCCGTCGAGTGTCGAGCTGATCGAATCCGGCGACGCAGAAACCATGGCAGAGCTTATGACCGGGTTCAGCATGGCAATCGTCATCGGCCTGGTCTGTGTGTATTGCGTATTGGTGCTGCTGTTTCACGACTTTTTTCAGCCGCTGACAATCTTGTTTGCCATCCCCCTGTCGGTAGGCGGCGCCTTTGTGGCATTGCTGATGACACGCGGCATGCTGAGCCTCCCGTCGATGATTGGCTTGGTGATGCTGATGGGCATCGTCACCAAAAACTCGATCTTGCTCGTCGAGTACGCGTTGATGGGTATCCAGAAACAGGGGCTGTCGGTGGTTGAGGCGTTGATTAACGCCTGCCATAAGCGGGTACGCCCGATCATCATGACGACCCTGGCGATGATCGCCGGGATGATGCCGATTGCGCTGGGCCTGGGGGCCGATGCGAGTTTCCGTCAGCCGATGGCCATCGCGGTTATCGGTGGGCTGGTGACCTCAACTGCATTGAGCTTGCTGGTGGTGCCTGTGGCGTTCACTTACATCAACGACGTTGAGCGCATGCTTCATCGAAGGTTTTCGTCGAAGCCGCAGGCACCTGCCGCCAAACACCTCACTGCCCGGTAGACAAGCCTGTGGGTAAAAATGGGCGGTATTCCCGCCCATTCTGCAAGTTACTGCGCAGCCTTGTGTTCGATGACCTGCGACACGGTGTCGCCTTTCTTGGCGCGCGCCAGTTTTTCGGTCAACAGTGCCTGCTTGGCTTCGGCTTCAGCCTGCGTAGCGAACGGCCCGAGCAACACCTGGTCCTTGCCGTCCTCTTTGACGATATAAAAATTAAAACCGTGTTCCAGCAACCAGGCGGTCAGGTCGGTGAGCGCCTGCAGCTTGTGGTCCGGCGGGCCGACCCACACGTCCCATTCCTGGGCGGCCAACGCGCCGGGCTGTGGCTGGCTTTCGATCACGGAAGGCTTGGCCTTGGGGGCTTCGACCGGTTTACCTTCACCGCAGCCGGCCAATGCCAACACCGCAATTGCCATCGCTACTTTACGCACAGCCCTGCTCCTTTAAGGATAAAGAGGCAACTTTATCATTCACTGTCTATTCTGGCCGTCATAAACATTGGCTTAAACAATGCGAATGATGTATCGCAGACCTGTATGATGCCGCCATGGGAATTAATGTCGCCTCTATGCGTCCTAAAAGAGGCAGTCACAGGGAAGCGCTTAGCAGTAAGCTACACACATCTGACACCTGCCCTGTCTGAAACATGTGTCCTTAAAAGTAATCAAGGAGAAGTCCATGCTTATACTCACCCGCAAAGTTGGTGAAAGCATAAACATCGGTGATGACATTACGATCACCATTCTGGGCGTTAGCGGCCAGCAAGTACGAATCGGTATCAACGCGCCCAAAGATGTTGCGGTGCATCGCGAGGAAATTTACCAGCGCATCCAGGCTGGGCTGACTGCGCCGGACAAAAACCAGACGCCTTGAAGCGCCCTCAGTAGCCAGCCCTTTCGTTCACTGTAACGGCTGGCGAAGAGTTTTCGGTCTGCCCGCGTCCTTCGCGCCACCAGCGCCCTCAGCTTCATTGCCAGATGAAAACTGCCCAGATGCCTGGAACTTGTTGCGTCATTCGCAGCCGAATTCCCTGAATACCCTCCCGCGTCCGAGTGCATTCAGGAGCACGTCGATGAGGCCTACTGCAACTAAGCCACTTGTTTCCAGATCCTGGAAAATAGCCGTGCTGATAGGGCTGGCCTTCCTGGCGCTGGAGTATGGGCTAGGGTTCGAAGTTGAAGGCATTGGCGATCCGGGCGTACGTTCGTCGCTGGAACTGGCGCTCGTTCTGTTCGGCTACCTTTTTGCATTCTGCATCAAGCCGATCCAAAAAGTCGTCTTGCGCAAACTGTGCCAACACGCCGCTCAGCGCTCACGCCGGCATACCTCACGATAAGCGTTGCAGACCGAGCAAGCCGTCAGCATCGCGCTGCACCTGCAACCGCTCATACCCATCGATGGCGGCATGCGTTGTTACCATAGGCGTCAGGTGCGTGGCGGTTACGACCAGCACATCAGCCCCGGCCGCCTCCCCCGCTCGAATACCCACCGTCGCATCCTCGAACACCAGGCAGTCCTCTACCGGCACGCCCAAACGCTGGGCACCCAGCACGTAACACGCTGGATCGGGTTTGCCATTGGCGACATCTTCGGCCGTTACCAACACGGCAGGCGGTGCGATGCCCGCAGCCTGCAGACGGCGCAGCGCCAACGCTTTGGGTGCCGACGTAACCAGTGCCCATTGATCGCCGGGCAGGCTGCGCAAGAACTCAACGGCGCCGGAGATCGCCACAACGCCCTCAACATCGTCGAGCTCCGCTTGGGTAATCCATTGCGCTTCAACCTCGGGGTCTACGCCTGGTAATGCTTGGCGCGTGATGGTGTCAATCGCACGCGCGCCGTGAATAGTGCTCAGGAACGCCGCCACATCCAGGCCGTGGCGTTCAGCCCAGATGCCCCATACACGCTCGGCGGCGGCAATCGAGTTGAGCAGGGTTCCGTCCATATCGAAGAGGAAGGCGCGGTAACGTTGATTGAATACGGCTGAACCTGAAATAGACACGTCTGGGCTTTCCTTTTAATCGGTCGGATGCAATCTACGGATCAGCCCACCGCTTGTAAACGTTACGCACGGCTACCCGCGCCATTGCATTACAGGTTTGTAATCAAGCGATGACCCTTGATCCGGCTACACTTGCGCCACGTATGGAACCAAGGCAATTCCCATGAACATCCTCGTAGTCGAAGACGAACCCAAGGCCGGCAATTACCTGCTCAACGGCCTGCAGGAGCTGGGTTACTCCGTAAGCCTTGCGCGTGACGGGGTAGACGGCCTGCACCAAGCGCTGGAAACGCCTTTCGACGTGATTGTGCTGGACGTAATGATGCCGAAAATGGACGGTTGGGAAGTGCTGCGCCGTCTGCGCAAAGAGGCCGACACGCCGGTGCTGTTCCTCACCGCCCGCGATGATATTGCCGACCGCATCAAGGGCCTGGAACTGGGCGCCGATGATTACTTGATCAAACCGTTTTCCTTCGCTGAACTGGTCGCACGTTTGCGCACCCTGACCCGCCGCGGCCCGAGCCGTGACGAGGCGCAACTGCAGATCGCCGACCTGCAAATCGACGTACTCAAGCGCCGCGTCAGCCGTGCTGGTACGCGCATCAACCTGACCAATAAAGAATTCGCCCTGCTGCACCTGTTCGCCACCCACCAGGACCAGGCGCTGTCACGCTCGATGATTGCCTCACGGGTGTGGGACATGAATTTCGACAGTGATACCAACGTGGTCGATGTCGCCGTGCGGCGCCTGCGCCTGAAAATCGACGACCCGTTCCAGCTCAAGTTGATCCACAGCGTGCGGGGCATCGGCTACCGCTTCGACACCCAGCCATGAACCCGCGCCGCCCTTACTCACTGACGCTGCGCCTGGCGTTGATCTTCGCCCTGCTCGCATTTGCCCTGCTGGCCACGCTGGGGGTTGCGCTGTACCGCGAGCTGGAGCGCGAACTGATCCTGCGCGATGACACCGCGCTGATCGGCCGCGTCGAGCAACTGCGCAACCTGCTGAACGACAGCAATACCCTGGACCTGATCAAGACCAAACCAGAGCTGTTTCAGAACATGCTGGGTAACCGCGAGTCGGTGTTGAGCATCGCTGCGCCGGGGCACAAGCCGTTGCTGCTGGTTAACCCTGGCAACATCGACTTGCCACCCGTGCCGCCGGTTCCAAAGGGCCACACGTTGAGCCTCGCCGACGTGCAGCATTTGCCCGGTATCAATGGCGTGCCCTTCGCCACCGTGGCCGCCACCATCGATTCCGGCGACATCGGCAGCCTGCACATCACCACCGGGCGCCTGATGACCGAACGTAGCGCCGTGCTCGCCAGCTACCGTTTAAGTGTTTACATCCTGGCCAGCCTCGCCGCGATCATCCTCGCCCTGGTCGGCTACCTGTTAGTGCGCAGAGGGCTGCTGCCCTTAAGGCGCCTGGCCAACCACGCCCAAGGTATCGACGTGGGCAACCTGGCCGAACGCCTCGACAGCCACGGTGCGCCAAAAGAGCTGCTGCCGCTGATCGAGTCGTTCAACACCATGCTTGAGCGGCTGGCCAAGGGCTTTGTGCAACTGGGCCAAGTATCCACCGACATGGCCCACGAACTGCGCACCCCGATCAACAACCTGCTGGGGGAAACCCAGGTAGCGTTGCAACAGAGCCGCAGCATCGAGAGCTATCAGCAATTGCTGGCCTCCAATGTCGAAGAACTCGAACGCCTGGCACGGATGCTCGACAACATGCTGTTCCTCGCCCGCACCGACCCGGCCAGCGCCCTGCGCCAACGCCAACAGCTGAGTGCGGCGGATGAAGTGGCGCGCATCGCAGACTACTTCGAAGGGCTGGCCAGTGATGTGGATATGCGCATTATCGCACAGGGTGACGGCGTGATCTGGGCAGAACCGATGCTGCTGCGCCGGGCACTGGCCAACCTGTGCGCCAACGCCATCAAATACGCTGCGCCGAGTTCGCAGTTGGTGATTCAGGCGGTGCCGTGTGCCGACGGCATCAACCTGAGCGTGAGCAGCCAGGGTGAAACCATTCCCGCCGAGCATCTGCCCAGGTTGTTCGAACGGTTTTACCGGGTAGATCAATCGCGCGAACGTTCGGCGCAATCGAATGGGCTGGGGCTGTCGATTGTCGCGACCATCATGCAATTGCATGACGGGCGCTGCAGCGTGAGCAGCATGGCGGGTGTGACCTGTTTTGAGCTGTTCTTTCCCCGGGCGGAACACTGAGCATCGCAAGCCGGAGCCTTGGAGTTATTTTGCAAACGTTTGTACGTCACGGCTAGGCCAGACTAACGCTACTCTGCCCCTCATCATTCACTCACATTGTTTGAAACGGGTGTCATGCTTTGGAGAGAAGACAGTATCGATTCGGCGCAGCGAGCACAGTGAACATCCCGGCTCAAGGCAGAGCCGGTGGCGGTAATGACGGAGGTTCTGGTATGGAAAGACGCTTGGGTTTACTGGAAAAGGGGCTGGCTGATATGAAAGAGAAGCTATTTGTCGTTTCGAGCAGAGCAGACTCGATTGAACGGCATTCCACCACCATTGAAAAGCACTTCGCCACCCGGGCAGACCTGGCGACCACAGAGCTGAACCTGATCAAATGGTACGTAGCAACGGCGTTCGCGATGACAGGCCTGGTGTGCGCCATAACGTTCGGCCTGACCCGGCTGATGAGTGGCTAAGGCAGCCCGGGCAGGTCAGCTGACCTGCCCGCCGCTTTGCACCACATCCACCTTGGTTACCCATGCTGCGAGCACTGCCACGCGCAGGCCCTCAACCAGCGTTTCCAGCGGCATCGACGCTTGCCGCGTATCAGCCACCTGCTCCGGCAGGTTGGGTACGTGAATAAAGCCACTGCGAACAGGTGTGCCCGCAAGCGCATGCTGCAACAGGTAAAACACCTGATTACACACAAACGTACCCGCTGTCTGCGAGACCGCAGCCGCTATACCGGCCTCGCGCACAGCCTTGACCATCGCCTTGATCGGCAGCGTGGTGAAGTAAGCCGCCGGGCCATCGGCCACCACCGGTTTATCAATAGGTTGCTCCCCAAGGTTGTCGGGGATGCGTGCATCGTTCACGTTGATCGCCACCCGCTCAATCGAAATATCCCCGCGCCCGGGCGCAAGGCCTGTGGCGATCACCATCGCCGGGTTCAGCTCGGCGATCAGTCGGGTAAGGCATTCCCCCGCCGTGGCGAACGTACAGGGCAGCCGACGCGCAACAATCTGCACGCCCTCGCCCAACTGCACGCCCTCCAAACGGCGTACGGCTTCCCAAGAGGGGTTTATGACGTCGTGGTCAAAGGGCTCAAAGCCCGTCAGCAGCACAGTTTGCATCTCAGCCTCACATCAACACGTAGAGCAGCACAATATTGACCGCCAGCATCATCAGCGCGGTCGGAAACTGAGCCTTGATCACCGCGTGTTTGTCCGGCAACTCCAGCAACGCGGCGGGGACGATATTGAAGTTGGCGGCCATGGGCGTCATCAGCGTGCCGCAATAACCAGAGAACATACCGATCGCCGCCATCACGGCCGGGTTAGCGCCGTAGATGCCGACCAGCACCGGCACGCCGACACCGCCGGTCATGACCGGGAACGCGGCGAAGCCGTTGCCCATGATTACCGTAAACAGCGCCATGCCCAGCACATAGACCACCACTGCCACCCACTTGAAATCCAGGTTGATGTAGGTGGTGACCACATGGGCAACCGCCGTGCCCACCCCGGCTTCATTGAACAACAGCCCGAGCATTGCCAGCATCTGCGGCAACACCATGGCCCAGCCCAGCGCTTCGGTCAGGCGTCGCGATTCGCGCAAGGCTTGCACCGGCGTATCACGGGTCAGCCAACAGGCCAGGCCGAGTGCGATCAGGCAGCCAATGCCGAGGGAGACGAAGGTGGTGTTTTTCGGGTCCAGCAGCGGCACGCCGCCAATTTCGGTGTGCTTGAGCAGCACCGAACCGATCACGGTAGTCAGCGGAATCGCCAGCGCCGGTATAAATAACTTATGCCCCAAACGGCCGGCGCTAGCGCGCGACTCCTTGTCATGCAACTCGGCATGCTTGCCACGGCCAACGCCACCCAAGCCTGCAATCAGCGCCATCACCACCACGCCCGCACCGATAACCACCGACGGCAGGCGTTCTCCAATCAGGAACGGGATAGCAAACAACAACCAGAACAAGGCGCTGGACCAGCGTTTGGGATGGCTTCGGTCAAACAGGATCATGCCGGCGGTGATCAACAACAGCACACCGGCCAGCCAGTAAAGGTATTGAATCGAGATGATCATTGCGCAGCCTCCACTTGGGCGGCGGCTGTCATATCGCGGGTTAGCTTTCGATCAAATCGATGCAAGCGAATGGCATGGATGATAAACGCGCAGATGGCCGTAGGGATGCCCCACACCGCAATATGCAGCGGTTCCACATCAATGCCCGAGCCGAGCAGGAAGGTGTGCATCAGCGCAATCGCGCCAAAGGCGACAAAGATGTCCTCGCCGAAAAACAGCCCCACATTGTCGGTCGCCGCACACATGGCTAATACCTTGTGACGCAGTTTGTCCGGCAGCTTGCCGTAGCGTTTTTCCGCCGCACCCTCGGCCATCGGCGCCAGTAGCGGCCGCACCATCTGCGGGTGCCCGCCCAGGCTGGTCAGGCCCATGGCCGCGGTGGACTCGCGTACAAACAAGTACATGATCAACAAGCGCCCGACCGTGGCACGCTCGAAACGCGCGATCCAGTTCTGCGCATGCAAGCGCAAGCCATGGCGCTCCAGCAGGCCGATGACCGCCAAGGGCAATAACAGGATCAGTTGCAGGGCGCGGGTCTGGAGGAAACCATCGCCCATGCTGGCGAGAATTTTTTCCAACGGAAAGTTTGCGGCCAAACCGGTGGCGATGGCGGCAGCGGTGACCACCAGCAGCGGATTGAAGCGCAAGACGAAGCCAACCACGATGACAAGTACGCCGATCAACGGCCATAGGTTCACAACAGTTTGCATGACGATGAGGTCCTTGAATGCGCGCTGCGGCGCCATTACAGCAGGATGTGAACAAACGGCCCACAGCATGAAAGTGACGTGCAGCCCGGCGCGGTTTTTATTGTTGACCTTAAAGGTCGAGCGTCAGTGGCGGCAACTTTGCTGCTTGGGGGCGGGAGGTGTCCAACAAGAAAAATTGTTGCTGCAAACCAATAAACTTTGTCGGTGATGGGCGCCGGCTGATCCGGCGCTGTACGAGGATTTAACCCAGGCGTTTCTGGAAAAAGTGCCGCTGGTGCCCCGGCGGGTAATCGTCGATATGACCAAACTCACTGAACCCCAGCTTTCGATAAAAACCCGGCGCCTGGAAGCTGAAGGTGTCCAGCCAGATCCCCTGGCAGCCCTTTTCGCGCGCCAAGTCTTCAGCGGCACGCATCAACCGTGTGCCGGTACCTTGGGTGCGCATCAAGTCCGGAATGCTCAAGAGTTCAACGAACAGCCACCCGTAGGAAATTTTTCCGTAGAGGCCACCGACAACCTCCTGAGTGCCTGGATCGCGCAGTAAAATCCCGACCGTTTCAAACGCCATGTCACCCGTATGGCTGAGGTTATACGCCCTCAACGGTTTAAGGATGGCCTCACGCTCCTGCGCCGTCACGTCGAACGACACCTCAATTGCTAATTCCATCGCCTGCTCCCTCGGTTGAGTTCCGTCGCCCGTCAGTATGCCTTGGCCACTGCGGCTAAAGCAGCGCTCAACGTGATGAAAGCGTTCACTGCGCTGGGCGTTTTAGGACAGCGTTCGCGCGGGTCGCGCTGCTTGGGGCGCAGGAGAAAGTGTGCTCAATCGCCCCAGCCGGCTCGACCGTGAAGAATCCTGTTGAGCGCCTACACTGCAGGCAGTCGTTGCGCGCTTTGCGCATCGCTCACGGCACCCGTGCCGACGAAGAGGTTAGCCGCCATGTACCCCGGACAAATGGGTATGACGACAACGAACGGTGAAATACGCTGCCAGAGGGTGGTTCAGATCATCTGCTTTTTATCGGTGGCTTCACTGTTCTGCTGACTCATCAGTAACGCCTGCGCCCTGAATGTCAGCCTTGATTGCCAAGGCTGACACTTGCCCGAATTTCAGGCGCCACACCTACACACTCCAACCATGTGTTGGGCCTATTTCAAGCCGTGGTGCTGACGAGTGAACCGGACGAGCTGTTACCTTCCTCGGTAACCGCTTGCAACAGCGCCGACGTGGTCGTTTGCAATGCAGCCGACGTCGACATCACTTGCGCTTGAGCTGCCGCAACAGCCGCAGCCTTGGCGTCTGCGCTCTGGTTGCTCGATTGGGCTTTTTGCAAGGCTTGCTGCTGCTGTTCAAGCTGCTTTTGCAACAGCGCGATCTGCTTTTTCAACTGCTTGACGTTATCCGATTCCTTCGCGCTCGATGACGTCGAACCACCACTGTCACCTGCCCCGCCAGCCGCTTTAGCGTCAGCGTTCGGATTGACCGCAGAGGCGCTGATGGCACTTTTGCTTTCAGTTGCAGTGGCATCAGCCGCTACAGCAGTGGCCTTAGTGCTGGGTACGGCAGTGGAATTGCTAACATTGATAAGCATGTCAGATGTCCGATGAATAAGGGGTAAAGGAGGCATCGGCCATTGATTCGATTACTTTAGGCGTCTGTGTACTTTTATTAATGAATAATTCAAGACAACAAAAAAGGGCTCACCTTTCGGTGAGCCCTTCCAGACCGCCCAGCAGAGCGGATTTTGTTTGGTAGGCGCGATTGGACTCGAACCAACGACCCCCACCATGTCAAGGTGGTGCTCTAACCAACTGAGCTACGTGCCTGCTGTGAGGCGGCATTCTACGGAATTGCGCAGGGCTGTCAACATCTTTTTTGCAGCTAACCCTATGAATATGCGAATTATTTATTTGCGCAGAGTGCTCGCGTAGTTTTCGCTTGGCTGGCAGGCAATTTTCAACTCAGGTAGGATCGGAGCACTCGTAAAAAATATAAAACAGAGGTTCCAGGATGGCGAACACCGCGTACCCCCAGTCGTATTATGCAGCGTCCGCGAACGCGGTTCCGCCCCGACCGGCGCTGCAAGGTGAAGTCGACACTGATGTCTGTGTGATCGGTGCCGGCTATACCGGCCTCTCCAGCGCACTGTTTCTGCTGGAAAACGGTTTTCGCGTCACCGTGCTGGAGGCCGCCAAAGTCGGGTTTGGTGCGTCGGGCCGCAATGGCGGGCAGATCGTCAACAGCTACAGCCGCGACATTGATGTGATAGAGCGCAGCGTCGGCCCCAAGCAGGCGCAGTTGCTCGGGCAAATGGCGTTCGAAGGCAGCAGGATTATTCGCGAGCGCGTGGCCAAGTACCAGATCCAGTGCGACTTGAAAGACGGCGGTGTGTTCGCTGCGCTTAACAGCAAGCACATGGGCCACCTGGAATCGCAGCAGCGCCTGTGGGAGCGCTATGGCCATACGCAACTGGAGTTGCTGGATCAGCGTCGAATCCGCGAAGTCGTGGGCTGTGAAAACTATGTAGGCGGCCTGCTGGACATGAGTGGCGGCCATATTCACCCACTCAACTTGGCGCTGGGTGAAGCGGCTGCGGTGGAATCCCTTGGCGGCACGATCTACGAGCAGTCGGCGGCGGTGCGTATCGAGCGCGGCCCCAACCCCGTGGTACACACCGCTGAGGGCAAGGTCAGGGCCAAGTTCATCATCGTTGCAGGCAATGCCTACCTCGGCAACCTGGTGCCGGAGCTGGCAGCCAAATCGATGCCGTGCGGCACTCAGGTCATCACCACCGCGCCGCTTGGCGATGAACTGGCCAAGACATTACTGCCGCAAGATTACTGCGTGGAAGACTGCAACTACCTGCTGGACTACTACCGCCTCACCCGCGACAAGCGCCTGATCTTCGGCGGCGGCGTGGTGTATGGCGCGCGCGACCCGGCCAATATCGAGGCGATCATCCGCCCTAAAATGCTCAAGGCCTTCCCGCAGCTCAAAGATGTGAAAATCGATTACGCCTGGACCGGCAATTTCCTGCTGACCCTTTCGCGCCTGCCACAGGTAGGTCGCCTGGGCGACAACATCTATTATTCCCAAGGTTGCAGCGGCCATGGCGTGACGTACACGCACCTGGCAGGCAAGGTATTGGCGGAAGCCCTTCGAGGCCAGGCAGAGCGTTTTGATGCGTTTGCCGACTTGCCGCATTATCCGTTCCCGGGCGGGCAACTATTACGCACGCCGTTTGCGGCGTTGGGCGCCTGGTATTACGGGCTGCGGGATAAGCTGGGGTTCTGAGGCAATACAACTGTGTGGCGGGCTTGCTCGCGAATGCGGTGTGTCAGCGAGAGCACTTTTCACTGAACCACCGCATTCGCGAGCAAGCCCGCTCCCACATAAAGCCAAATTGCAGACACAAAAAACCCCGGTCTCTCGACCAGGGTTGTTTGCTATCGGTTCAAAGAAGCCCAGGGCTTTCTTTGTGCTTCAAGGCGTTCAGTGGGCCTTGAGGCAGATATGGCGCAGCGGACGGGACTCGAACCCGCGACCCCCGGCGTGACAGGCCGGTATTCTAACCGACTGAACTACCGCTGCGTATCGCTTGACCGGCGGAGCCTAAACCCAACCGTCTTTAAACATCTGACCGATCAGCCTTGGCTGTTCAATCTCAAGCCCGACACGTCGTACCTGGAAAATATGGCGCAGCGGACGGGACTCGAACCCGCGACCCCCGGCGTGACAGGCCGGTATTCTAACCGACTGAACTACCGCTGCGCGTCGGTGCAACCTTTAAACGTTGCGTCTTGCCCCAAGGCAAAACTCTCAAGAAGTGGTGGGTGATGACGGGATCGAACCGCCGACCCTCTGCTTGTAAGGCAGATGCTCTCCCAGCTGAGCTAATCACCCTTTGCTTCGTTGAGGCCGCGAAATTTACGCAGGTAGCGAACCTAAGTCAATAGCAGGATTGAGTTTTTTTCAAAAACAGCCACAAGCTACAAGCGCCAAGCCGCAAGTGAAAAGCCACCACCATCCGCCTTCACTTGTAGCTTATAGCTTGAAGCTTGAAGCTGCCTCTCACTGCTCGTAAATCATCTTCTTGCTCATGCCGCCATCCACGACAAACTCTTGCCCGGTGACAAAACCCGCCTGGCGCGACAGCAACCACGCCACCATCGCCGCCACATCTTCAACCGCCCCCACCCTGCCCGCCGGATGCTGCGCATGATCGGCGTCGGTCAGAGGCTCTGCACGGCGTGCCGCAGGGTCACGCGCATCGATCCAGCCAGGGCTGACGGCATTGACCCGCACCTCCGGCCCCAGGCTGATGGCCAACGCGTGTGTCAGCGCCAGCAGGCCACCCTTGCTCGCCGCATAGGCTTCGGTGTTCGGCTCTGACTGACGCGCCCGGGTCGACGCCAGGTTGACGATTGCACCGCCGTGGGCGCGCAGGTAAGGCGCACAGTGCTTGGCCAGTAACATCGGCCCACTGAGGTTCACCGCCAGCACGCGATTCCAGTGAGCCAGGTCGAGGCTTTCCAGGGTGATGTTGTGCGGGTCAGCGACTGCGCGTTGCACACCAACGCGTCCAGGCGCCCGAACTGCCCCAGCACCTCGGCAACGCCCTGCGCGACTTGCTTCTCGTCAGCCACGTCCATGCTGATAAACCAGGCGTTGTCGCCCAGCACCTTGGACACCTTGGAACCGCGCTCGCGGTCCAGGTCGGTCAACACCACCTGCCAGCCTTCGCTGATCAGCCACGCGGCAATCCCCAGGCCTATGCCGCGCGCGGCACCGGTGACCAGCGCGACGCGCCCGTTACCGGCGGGCGCAGCGTCCATGGACCACTCGATCACAAGGCCGCCAGCCCGCGGGCCAGGTCAGCCTGCAAGTCGGCCACATCTTCAAGCCCCACCGCAACGCGGATCAGGCTGTCACGGATACCGGCAGCTTCGCGCTCCTGCGGTGCCAAGCGACCGTGGGACGTAGTGGCCGGGTGGGTGATCGTGGTTTTGCTGTCACCCAGGTTGGCAGTGATGGAAATCAGCCGCGTTGCATCGATAAAGCGCCAGGCGCCCTCTTTGCCGCCCTTCACTTCGAAGCTCACCACGGCGCCGAAACCGCGCTGTTGGCGCTGAGCCAACGCGTGCTGCGGGTGGCTCTTGAGGCCGGCGTAATGCACCTTCTCGATGCCGTCCTGCTGCTCCAGCCATTCGGCCAGGGTTTGGGCATTCGCGCAGTGGGCCTTCATCCGCAGGCTGAGTGTCTCCAGGCCCTTGAGGAAGATCCATGCATTGAACGGGCTCAGGGTCGGCCCGGCGGTGCGCAGGAAACCCACGACTTCTTTCATCTGCTCGCTGCGCCCGGCAACCACCCCGCCCATGCAACGGCCCTGGCCGTCGATGAACTTGGTAGCCGAGTGCACCACAATGTCCGCGCCCAGCTTCAACGGCTGCTGCAACGCAGGCGTGCAGAAGCAGTTGTCGACGATCAACATGGCGCCCTTGGCGTGCGCCACGCCGGCCAGCGCAGCGATGTCCACCAACTCGGCCAGCGGGTTGGACGGCGACTCGACAAACAACAATTTGGTGTTGGCCTTGATCGCTGCATCCCAACCGGAGAGGTCCGCCAGGGGCACGTAGTCGACTTCGATACCGAAGCGCTTGAAGTACTTCTCAAACAGGCTGATGGTCGAACCGAACACGCTGCGCGACACCAGCACGTGGTCGCCGGCGCTGCACAGGCTCATCACCACGGCCAGGATGGCGGCCATGCCGGTCGCCGTGGCCACCGCTTGCTCAGCACCTTCCAGGGCCGCAATACGCTCTTCGAACGCGCGCACGGTCGGGTTGGTGTAGCGCGAATAAACGTTGCCCGGCACTTCACCGGCAAAGCGCGCGGCGGCGTCGGCGGCAGTGCGGAACACATAGCTTGAGGTGAAAAACATCGGGTCACCGTGCTCACCTTCCGGGGTACGGTGCTGCCCGGCGCGCACGGCCAGGGTATCGAACGCTACGCCATCGAGGTCGCTGTCCAACCGACCGGCATCCCATTCCTGACTCATGCTGCGACTCCTTACTCAATGCTTTATTTAAGATACAAAACGCCCCTCAGGGCCGGTGTTTACTCAGTTGTTGTACAGATCGATGATCGCGCTGACCGCCTGGGTCTTGATCTTCGACGAGTCGTTGCGCGCCTGCTCGATCTTGTTCAGGTAGGCATCGTCAACGTCACCGGTCACGTACTTGCCGTCGAATACCGCACAGTCGAACTGCTCGATCTTGATCTTGCCACCGCCAACCGCTTCGATCAGGTCCGGCAGGTCCTGATAGATCAGCCAGTCGGCGCCGATCAGGTCAGCCACATCCTGGGTCGAACGGTTGTGGGCGATCAGTTCGTGGGCGCTCGGCATGTCGATACCGTACACGTTCGGGTACCGCACGGCAGGCGCAGCGGAGCAGAAGTACACGTTCTTCGCACCGGCTTCGCGGGCCATCTGAATGATCTGCTTGCACGTAGTGCCGCGCACGATGGAGTCATCCACCAGCATTACGTTCTTGCCGCGAAATTCCAGCTCGATGGCATTCAGCTTCTGGCGTACCGACTTCTTGCGGGCCGCCTGGCCCGGCATGATAAAGGTGCGGCCGATGTAGCGGTTCTTGACGAAACCTTCGCGAAACTTCACACCCAAGTGGTTGGCCAGTTCCAGCGCAGCGGTACGGCTGGTGTCCGGAATCGGAATGACCACGTCGATATCATGCTCAGGGCGCTCGCGCAGGATCTTGTCAGCGAGCTTCTCACCCATGCGCAGACGCGCCTTGTACACCGAAACGCCGTCGATGATCGAATCCGGACGCGCCAGGTAGACGTGTTCGAAGATGCACGGGGTGAGCTTCGGGGCAACCGCGCATTGACGCGTGTGCAGCTTGCCGTCTTCAGTGATGTAGACCGCTTCGCCTGGCGCCAGGTCGCGAATAAGGGTGAAGCCCAGCACGTCCAACGACACGCTTTCGGAGGCAATCATGTACTCGACGCCCTCGTCGGTGTGACGCTGGCCGAACACGATCGGGCGAATGCCATGCGGGTCGCGGAAACCGACGATGCCATAACCGGTGATCATGGCCACGACCGCGTAGCCACCGACGCAACGGTTGTGCACGTCAGTCACGGCAGCGAACACATCTTCTTCGGTCGGCTGCAGCTTGCCGCGCTGGGCCAGCTCGTGAGCGAACACGTTGAGCAGCACTTCCGAATCGGAATTGGTGTTGACGTGGCGCAGGTCGGATTCGTAAATCTCCTTGGCCAGCTGTTCAACGTTGGTCAGGTTACCGTTGTGCGCCAGGGTAATGCCGTAAGGCGAGTTGACGTAAAACGGTTGAGCTTCGGCCGAGGTCGAGCTACCGGCAGTCGGGTAACGTACATGGCCAATGCCCATGTGCCCGACCAGGCGCTGCATGTGACGCTGATGGAACACGTCACGCACCAGACCATTGTCCTTGCGCAGGAATAACCGGCCATCATGGCTGGTCACAATACCGGCAGCGTCCTGGCCGCGGTGCTGGAGGACGGTTAGCGCGTCATACAGCGCCTGATTCACGTTCGACTTACCGACGATACCGACGATGCCACACATGCGACGCAACCCCTACTTAATGAATCTTGACTGAACACGACTTACTGAGGCGTTTTGGCCGGCAAGAGGTGTTCCTTGAACGGAAGATCAGCGGGTACGCTGATTCCGCTGGCCAGCCACTGACTGCTCCACCCCAAAATGAGGTTTTTGGACCAGTCGGCAACCAATAGAAATTTTGGCACGAGTACCGACTCTTGCCACCACGAATCCTGCTGTACCGGCCCCAGGCTCAACAGCCCGACCGCCACGACCACCAGCAACGCACCGCGTGCGGCGCCGAAGGCCATGCCAAGAAATCGATCGGTCCCGGAGAGGCCGGTGACACGTATCAACTCGCCAATAAGATAATTGACCATTGCGCCCACCAGCAGCGTGGCAATGAACATGATGGCGCAGCCTGCGATAACGCGAGCCGAAGGTGTTTCGATGTACCCGGCCAGGTAAACCGAGAGTGAACCCCCAAACATCCAGGCGACGACCCCTGCGATGATCCAGGTCAGCAACGACAGTGCTTCTTTTACGAAGCCGCGGCTTAGACTGATCAAAGCGGAGATGGCGACAATTGCAACGATCGCCCAATCAACCCAGGTAAATGGCACAGTGCAGCCTACGGTCGGATAAGGCGGCGCATTTTAGCAGAGCGTCGGGCTGTCGGTAAGCTGTGTTTGTGGGTGCTTTGCAAATCAATCGGTTGTAGCACGTTAATGTGGGAGGGGGCTTGCTCCCGATAGCGGCCTGTCAGCGA
>NZ_VUAZ01000140.1 GCF_009296165.1 Pseudomonas kitaguniensis
GCCTCGGGCTCTACACGCAGCACTTCGATCAATTGGTCGCCGACGGGCCGTTTCCACAGCACCTCGTCGCCAATCTGCGCACCCAGCAACGCGCGGCCCAGCGGTGAGCCCCAATTGATCAGGCCCGCGCCGGCATCGGCCTGGTCTTCACCGACCAACTGAATGCGCTGCTGCTCATCCTGTTCATTGGCGAAGGTGATCCAACTGCCAATCTGCACCTTGTCGGTGGACGTGGCGGGCGCCACCACCTGCGCACTCTGCACACGCTGGTTGAAGTAGCGTAAATCCCGCTCAAGATCAGCCTGGCGCTGCTTGTCGGCCTGCTCACCCTTGGCGGATTCGGCGCTGTGCGCCTGCTGCAACTGCGCAACCCTGGCCTGCAGCTGCGCCAACCCTTGCGCGGTCAGGTGGTTGGGTTGCTCGCTGACCTGACGCTCCACCGGTTGATCGGCTTGGGCGGCGGCGTTGTCTTCATTTACAAAAGCTCGGCTCATGACGTACTCCTTCTATGGAGTTTGGGCCACGTGCGTCGCGCTTTAGTTTCGATGAATGTTATTGCGAGCGATAAGCCCTGCCTGCGTCGCGGTCTTTTTCATGCTGCCAGGCACGCTCGCGGTCGTCCCAGTGATTGTCTTTGTAGTCGCGCAACGTTTCGTTTTCGCGCATGGCTTTGCACTGGCGAAAGCCATCTTCCCAGCCTTCGGCGTACACACGGTCTTGCAGATAACGCGGCACGTTCTTGCGAAACTCGCCGGTAATTACCCCAGCGGCCTGGCGACCGCTGCTACAGCCATCATCAAAACCATCGGCAAACGCCGGTGGGTAACCTTTGGCCAGCAAATCCTGATGGGTTGACTGGCAACCCGACAACCACACCACCGCACACAGCATTACCGCAGACCGCCACATGGCGTACTCCCTGGCCGTTTCACGGCTTATACGGGGAGTCTAGATAAGGATTTGTTGGAGCGGTGTGAAAGGGGAGTGAGAAATGTGTTGGGTTAAAGCGCCATCAGCGACGATTCCCTTTAACTTGCAGGACGTTTCCTAGAGAATCGCTGGGCTATTGCGCCGTAGGGTTTGAGTGTCTAGCCTCCTCGGGTCGCTGCAAAACAGCGATTGGGTTTAGCGACCCGAGAAACGTAGATACGACCTCCGCAACTATTTTGGCTGGCATTTTTTGTCTGCCTTATCGTGTTATGGCGGCTGTGCGCGGGAGACCTTCGGGTCTACCGGGTTTCTAGGTTACCGGTTCGCTAACCCGCGTACAGCTGCCACCTTTTCATGTTTAGCGACATGTCTGGCAGTTTCTTCTTCCTAACCTAAGAGAAACACCATGACCAAACTCGTTCCCGATCCACCTCTGGCTTCAATCACCACCCTCGGCGTTGTCACCTTCGGCGACTACGGCGAAAACCAAAAGCCACTGTTCCGCGTCAATTCGGGCATGCCCATCGGCGAAGCCCTGGAACACGCCTCCACGCTGCTTTACTACTCCAAGAAACTCGCCATGGAAGCCGCCATGGATGTACGCGGCGAACAATACGCCTGGGCGGCGCATTTTTTATGCGAGATGGGCAAAGCAGTCGTCGATGACCTGACCCAAGCAATGACCCCCGCAAAATAAAGCCAACCAACCTCCTCACTGTGGCGAGCAGCCCGCTCGCCACAATTGGAATACGTTGGCTGCTCCGATCATTCCCACGCACTGCGTGGGAATGCTGCCCTGGATGCTACGCATCCGCTTTGAGTGCGTGACGCGGAGCGTCACAGGTGCGGATTAGTAGTGATACCACTTCACTTCGAGCATCACTTCATTCACTGGCGTCGAAAGGTGGCTGTATTCGCGCTGGGCGCTCAGGCGCAGCCCGAGGTTGCGCGACAATTCCCACTGCTGGTTCAGGCTGACACTGCGGCGCACTTCGCCATTGGTGAAGAAGTCGCCCTTGGCCTCCAGACTCAAATTGCCCAGCGGGTTTTTCCACAGCACGCCGGTGTTAAACCCGGCGGCCGGGGAGATGGCTTCGCTGAAGTCGTTGTTGTGTTCCACGCGCACGGTGCCGAGGGCGAAGCCGAGCATGTCGTCGGTCAGTTGCCAGGTGCCGCCAGCGCCGCCGTTGACGTGGGCGACCAGGGTTTCGTCGTCGTGTTTGCCCGGTACGCGCTCCAAACCGCCGGTGACTTGCCATGACCAGGGTTGCAGCAGGGCGTTGCGCGGCGTCAGCGAGCGAATGGTGGCGAGGTCCAGTTGCTGCAATTGCCAGCGATTGCCTTCGTACTGGCGCAGTTTCATTTGCAGAATTTCGATCTGCGCGCCCAGCGGGAAGCCTTCGGCGTTGTCGTTGAGGTCGTGGTAGGCCATGCGCAGGCCGTATTCACCGAAAGCTTTGTCGCCACGCGTGCCGATGCCGGCTTGCCAGGTGCGTGATTCGTGGCCGTTCTCGGGCAGGCCGGGCTGTTCAATTTTTAGGTCGGGCGCGGGGTTCTGATTGATCGCGCGCAGCAGTTCGAAGCTGCGCTGGGAGCGTTCGGTGTCGCGCTCCAGGCCATTGGCGCGGTAGCGGCCGAGGCGGTAAGCCGCATCGATAATCAGCGCCTGACGCTCGCGGGGCAGGGCTTTGAAAGCTGGCTCCTGCAATTGCTTCTGGTCATCGCTGATTTTCAGCACCCACTGTTGTTCATCACTTTGCAGCGGTTTGGCGCGCTCCAACAATTCGCGCTCACGCGAAGGGCGGTAGTCGATCTTCTCGACCAAACCGGCTTCTTTCACGGCTTTTACTGTGTCGGTCGGAATCGCGGTCAGCGGGAATTGCTCAGTCAAGCGCAGGCTGGGCCGGGCCACTTGCAGCAGTTCCAGCAGGCGGTAAGAGCAGTTTTCGTCGAAGAAAAAATAATCGAACTGGACCTGCTTCAGCTCCCACACGTGCTCAACCATGCGCTCGGTCTCGACCTGCGTGAGGTTAAGGCGGTATTCCCACAGGTCACGGTTTTCGAGGCTTCGGTATTCCGAGAGTTTTTCCTGGTAAGGCACCAGCGCAAACAGGCCGGGATAACCGCCCATCAGGCCTTTCCAGGCGTAAAGAATGCTGTTGTCGGAACCCTCGATGTAGGCGCCGAAGTTGATTGCGTAGCTGAGCAGGGCGGTCTTGTTGCTTTGCACGTCGGCCTGGTCGATGCGCAGCAGCGTGTGGCCGAACATCGACGACGGGCTATTGAGGTAGGCCGCCGGGAAGATCATCACCGCGCTGTGCGGCGCGACGTCCTTGAACCATTGCTTGAATTCTTTGCAGTCCACGGCGGGCAGGTCGGTCAGGTGTAACTGATCCTTGAGCCAGCGGGTACGTGCGGGGTAGACGCATTGGGCGTGTTTTTCGCCCTGGCTGACCGGAGCGTATAGCGCTTCGACGGTGGCCTTGAGTTCGGCGTCCGGGTGGTGAGCACCCTCGGCGGCGAGGAAAAACTTCTTGTCGCTGACATAGCTGCGCCAGCCACTTATTTTGCCAGCTTCATAATGGCCCAAAGACAGCCAGAACGGGTCGTTGGCCAAGTGCTGCAAACGTTGATCATCAATTTGCGGGGCCGCGTACAGCGGGGCGCAGCCGAGGAGTGCCAACCAGGCAAAGCGTTTGAGCATAGGGGCAACTTAAGTCGGAAAAAGTGAGACCCAAAGGGGAGGCGGGCCCAAAAATAAAACCCGCGCCCTGGAGGGCGCGGGCGGGTCGAGCTTAAGCCTGAGTAGCGTATTTCGCCAGGCGGGTGTCACTTTTCAGTACTGCCAGGGTGTTGTTGTGCACGTCATCAGCGGTCACGTCAGCTTTGCTGAAGATTTGCTGGAAGTGCTCGTGAGTCACGGCCGCAAAGTGCTCGCGGTCTTCCGGTGCAACGCCCAGTACCACCGCGTAGGTGGTCAGCGCTTCGCCATTGCCTTTGGCCATGTCTTCAGACAGCTCGTTCATCATGCCATTCATGGCAATCCAGGACTTGCCGCCGTAGGTCAGGGCGCTGTTGGTGCTGCAACCGTTGGTGCCAGAGGTCATGCCGAAGGTGGCGTTACCCGAGGTGCCGTTGGTGGTGGAAGCGAGGAAGTGAGCCGGAGTGCCGCGCTGGCCTTCGAACAACATGTTGCCCCAACCGCAGTTCGGGCCACCTGGTGATTCTGCCATTGCATTGAGGGAGACAACGGTGAAGAGAGTACCAAGAAGGATCCGTTTCATAGCTTTGTTCTCTTAGTGTGCAAACCAATGGACAAGGGGTTCAGGCGCTTCGTAGCGCCCTAGGGGCCGGTTATTAGTCCAGCCCGCGCAATTTGGAGTTTAGGCAGGTTCCTTGGGTTCCGTTATTTTTTATAAAACAATCAGTGTTATCGCGATTTTTTTGTAAGACGCATGCCGTGTCTGCGCTTTACCAAAAAGCGCGCCTTGCCAGAGCGCGTAACCGAGAGCCAGAATGCCGTTATCTGCCCCGCCTGATGTAAGGAAGCCCGATGCCTGATCCTGTTGCTGCCAGCTTGCGTCTAGCGCCCGAAGCGCTGACTCGCCCTTTTTCCGCTGAACAGTTCAGCTTCTCGACCACCAATGATTTGGAGCCCTTTCGCGGTGTGCTTGGCCAGGAACGTGCGGTTGAAGCCTTGCAGTTCGGTGTGGCCATGCCACGCCCCGGTTACAACGTGTTTGTGATGGGCGAGCCCGGTACCGGCCGCTTTTCGTTCGTTAAACGCTACCTGAAAGCCGAAGGTAAGCGCCTGCAGACCCCGTCGGACTGGGTCTACGTGAATAATTTTGATGAGCCGCGTGAACCGCGCGCGCTGGAATTGCCAGGCGGCTGCGCGGCGGCGTTCATCGCCGACATCAACGGTTTGGTCGACAACTTGGTCGCGACCTTCCCGGCGGTGTTTGAACACCCGACGTATCAACAACGCAAAAGCGCCATCGACCGCGCCTTCAACCAGCGTTACGACAAGGCCCTGGACGTGATCGAGCGCCTGGCCCTGGAAAAAGACGTGGCGCTGTACCGCGACAGCTCCAACATCGCCTTCACCCCGATGCTTGAGGGCAAGGCGCTGGACGAAGCGGAGTTTTCGCAACTGCCGGAGGCCGATCGCGAGCGCTTCCACAGCGACATTTCCGAGCTGGAGGAGCGCCTCAACGAAGAACTGGCGAGCCTGCCGCAGTGGAAACGTGAGTCGAACAACCAACTGCGCCAGTTCAACGAAGAAACCATCACCCTGGCCCTGCAACCTTTGTTGGCGCCATTGTCGGAAAAGTACGCAGAAAACGCCGGTGTTTGCGGCTATCTGCAAGCCATGCAGGTGTACCTTCTCAAAACCGTGGTCGAGCAATTGGTGGACGACGCCAAGACCGACGCGCAGGCGCGCAAGTTGCTGGAAGAGCAATACTGCCCGAGCCTGGTGGTGGGCCACCCGGTCAACGGCGGCGCGCCGGTGGTGTTTGAGCCCCACCCGACCTACGACAACCTGTTCGGCCGTATCGAATACAGCACCGACCAGGGCGCGCTTTACACCACGTACCGCCAGTTGCGCCCTGGCGCTTTGCACCGTGCCAATGGCGGCTTCCTGATTCTTGAAGCCGAAAAAATGCTCAGCGAGCCGTTTGTGTGGGACGCGCTCAAGCGCTCGTTGCAGTCGCGCAAACTCAAGATGGAATCGCCACTGGGCGAGCTGGGCCGTTTGGCCACCGTGACCCTCAACCCGCAGATGATTGCGTTGCAGGTCAAGGTCATCATCATCGGCTCGCGCCAGCTTTACTACGCGTTGCAAGACGCCGATCCGGACTTCCAGGAGATGTTCCGCGTACTGGTGGATTTCGACGAAGACATCCCGATGGTCGACGAAAGCCTGGAGCAGTTCGCCCAGTTGCTCAAAACCCGTACTTCGGAAGAAGGCATGGCGCCGCTGACCTCGGACGCGGTGGCGCGGTTGGCGACGTACAGCGCACGCCTGGCGGAACATCAGGGCCGTTTGTCGGCGCGCATTGGCGACTTGTTCCAACTGGTCAGCGAGGCGGATTTTATTCGCCACCTGGCCGGCGACGAGATGACTGACGCCGGGCATATCGAGCGCGCGCTGAAGGCCAAGGCCACGCGCACCGGGCGTGTGTCGGCGCGGATTCTCGACGACATGCTCGCCGGCGTCATCCTCATCGACACAGCCGGTGCGGCCGTGGGCAAGTGCAACGGGCTGACGGTGCTGGAGGTCGGTGATTCGGCGTTTGGCGTGCCGGCGCGTATTTCCGCCACGGTGTACCCGGGCGGCAGCGGCATTGTCGACATCGAACGTGAAGTTAACCTCGGCCAGCCGATTCACTCCAAGGGCGTGATGATCCTCACCGGTTACCTGGGCAGCCGCTATGCCCAGGAATTCCCGCTGGCGATTTCGGCGAGCATCGCGCTGGAGCAGTCCTACGGTTACGTGGACGGTGACAGTGCGTCGTTGGGCGAAGCGTGCACATTGATTTCGGCGCTGTCGAAGACGCCGCTCAAGCAGTGTTTTGCCATCACCGGTTCGATCAACCAGTTTGGTGAAGTGCAGGCGGTGGGTGGGGTTAACGAGAAGATCGAAGGCTTCTTCCGCCTGTGCGAAGCGCGCGGGTTGACCGGCGAGCAAGGGGCGATTATTCCGCAAGCCAATGTCAACACGTTGATGCTCGACGAGAAGGTGCTGCAGGCGGTTCGCGACGGGCAGTTCCACATTTACGCCGTGCGTCAGGCGGATGAGGCGTTGAGCCTGTTGGTGGGTGAGCCTGCCGGTGAGCCGGACGCCGAAGGGCAGTTCCCGGAGGGCACCGTGAACGCCCGCGTGGTAGAGCGTTTGCGCGCGATTGCCGAGATGATCAGTGAGGAAGACCTGAAGGAAGCCGAAAAGGAGCTGGCGCAACAGGCGCTGGCGCAAGCCCAGCCAAGCTGACGTCGGCGGGCCTGCTTGCTGTGGTGAGTGGGTTCACTCACCACACATTGGCTATCACCACAGGGGCCGACGCCCGTTGGTCCCTGCGGCCTTGGCTTGTCGCAGTTTTCCCCTATTCTTTGATTAAAGGCTAGAGCCAGCTTACCGAGGGTCGCCGCCGTGCCGCGCAACCTTTGCCTTACCCGCCAGTGCCTGGGCCTGGTCACCCGTATCGAATGCTGCATTCGCCCTCTCGCGGGGGATAACGGGCTGTGGACGCTGTTGTTCGCCGCCGGAATGACCGGCGAACAGCCTTCCGCGATCAAGTCACAAGGCCCGTTTCATGGGCCTTTCGGCGCAGAAAGTATGCTTGAGTCAATCGTCGACAGCCTGACCCGGCACGGTTATGCGCAAGCCGACGACCCGCCAATCTGGTGCCTGCACCTGCAAGCACATCTGCGCTGCCTCAACCGCGCGCGCTCGCCAGCGCTCAGCGATACTCACCACTGAAAAACAGCATTCCCATGCTCTGCGTGGGAATGCCGCCCTGGACGCTACGCGTCTCTCTGTCGCCATAGCCTGAGCGTTATTTGCTTTCAGGCTTGTCCAGCTTCACTTCAAAACCGTATTGCACGGTATCCAGGTCGGTACGCTGGTAACTTTCCAGGCTGCTTGGCTGGCCGTAGAAATAATGCACATCAAACAGCGCCGTGCCGTATTCCTCGGCGCGATGGCTAACGCCAAGGATCTCTTTGAGGTAGTTGCCGCTGGCGTCTTTGGCGTAGAAGCGCCAACTGTCGGCGGGGAAGTCTTTTTGATCGACGATCAGCGCGTTGTCTTTCAGCGACAGGCCTTTGGGCAGCTTGCTCACGTCAATCGTGGCTTTGTTGATGGTGGCCAGAAACAACGGCACCGAGCCCACCACAAAGGCGGGGTTTTCCGGGAACAGGTTGAGGTCGTACGTGAGCGTGCCGCTGGCAGCGTTCAACTCAAAGGCCTCGGCCGGCAGCTCGATAGGCTCACCGCGTTGGCCCTTGTCGTCTGCCGTGAAGAACGTGATAGGCGCATCGCTGTTGTTGCGCTCGGCGCCCACCAAGTCGTCATTGAAGGTAAAGGGGTGGTCGAACACGATTTTCGCAGCGCTGGCGTCTTCGGTTGACTGGCTGATGGTCACGCTTTTTTTCAGCTGCTCCTCGGTCATCGCAGCGTCTTTGAGCCAACTGGCGGCGCCGTCGTCGTACACCGTGACCGGCATCGGCAGGGCTTGTACGGTGTTTTGCAGGCTGTTCTTGTCGAAACGCAGCACCGGCAGGTCGAGGTCCTTGTGCGTCAGCGTGGCCTTTGAAAAGTCCAGTACGTCGACCTGCAGGTTGTCGATCAGGCCATTGAAGTACACCTTGGCGTAATGGCTGCTTTGCGTGTGCTCGAAGGCTTTTCGCTCGTCGGTCAGTTGTTTTTCAAACGCCTCCGACCAGGCGGTCTGCTTTTGCATGTCGGCCAATTGTTTCTGGTAAAACGCCACTTGTGCGGCGTTCTCGTTAATTGAGCCTGAGCGGGTCAGAAATTGCCCGGTGCTGTCGCGTGCCTGCACCAGCAAGGGGTTGGGCGACTCGTCGCCGACTTCCGGGGCCAGCGGCTCGCTGTTGGTCAGCTCGATTTCGGCGTAGTTTTTCTCAAGCAGCAGCAACTTGAGGGTGATATTGCCCTCGGTGCGTGTGTGGCCCACGTCTTTTTTCGACACGTCGAACGTCAGCACTCTGCCGGGCGCAACCACTTCGACCGCGCCCTTGAGGCTGACGGGCTGTGGCTGGCTCTTGTTCTCGGTCTCGACACCTTCGATGAACGGGTAGGTCACCGTCAGGTCATCGGGGTTGGTCAGGTTGGAGCTGCTCGGGCTCAGTTGGATACCGGGGTCGGTTTCCGACCATTCCGGCTGGAACGGGATCACTTTGTTATTGCTCAGCGTCACCGACTGCCATTCCAGCCCATGTGGAAACGGGAATTGGTCGGGTGTGTTGAAGCTGAACGGGAACACCGGCTGCAAATCGGTCAGGTAGTCGGAGTGCGAGGGTTTGCGCAGTACGAACAGGCCATTGATGTACGTGTCGACCAAGGATTGCGGCGTAGGGTAGTGCTTGAGCAAGGCCAGGCTGTCTTCGCCGTATTCGGCTTCGACAGGCTTGGTCGCCAGCCGGGCCCGCGCCCGTTCCAACAACAGCAGCGAGCCGCCGAGGTCGGCGATGGCGTCTCTGAGCTTGGGGTCTTGTATGGCGTCGAGCGACTGTTCGAACTTCGCGGTTTTCTCTTGAAGGGTTGCCTGTTTCTGCTCTTCTTTGGGCGAGCAGCCGCTGACCATCAGCAACACCGCGCACAGGCCGATACTGGCCAAAGGGGATCGCACATCCGTCATCTGGGTCTTCCTGTTCAACAGCATCGAGCTGATTTGATGGCTTCGACACTAGCAGAAAAATCTTATTACAGATGCCGGCAAGGTCAGTTTTATGCAGGTTAAAGGTAGCGGTTACAGGTGTTTCATAGCGGCTGGTATACTCGCGGCCTTTTTTAGCCTCGCTGTGTGAGATTCCAATGGAACGCTTTATCGAAAATGCTATGTACGCCTCGCGTTGGCTGCTGGCGCCGATCTATTTCGGCTTGTCCCTGGGGTTGCTGGCGCTGGCGCTTAAATTCTTTCAGGAAGTGATTCACCTGCTGCCGAGTGTGTTCTCGATGGCCGAGTCGGAACTGATCCTGGTGCTGCTGTCGTTGATCGACATGGCACTGGTCGGCGGCTTGCTGGTGATGGTGATGATTTCCGGCTACGAGAACTTTGTCTCGCAACTGGACATCGATGAGAGCAAAGAAAAGCTCAACTGGCTGGGCACTATGGATTCTTCGTCGCTGAAGATGAAAGTGGCGGCGTCCATCGTGGCGATTTCGTCGATTCACCTGCTGCGTATCTTCATGGACGCCAAGAACGTCGATCCGCAGCATTTGATGTGGTACGTGATCATCCACATGACCTTTGTGGTCTCGGCGTTCGCCATGGGTTACCTCGACAAGCTGACCAAGCACTGATGCCTTGCGCCGGCCTTACTGCTCGACGAAGTAGTAAGGCTGGCGACCGATTGCCATCTGTTTGATCACGCTGACCTTCTCACTCAGTTGTTCAGTGTTATCCAGCAGCGCGACGTTGCCGGGCTTGGCGCTGAGAAAACTGCGCAACTCAGCTTCGTTTTGCAGCATCGGCAAGTGCGCCTGCAGGTAGAACACGCTGGCCCCG
Source organism: Pseudomonas kitaguniensis (assembly GCF_009296165.1). GTDB lineage: Bacteria > Pseudomonadota > Gammaproteobacteria > Pseudomonadales > Pseudomonadaceae > Aquipseudomonas > Aquipseudomonas kitaguniensis. The sequence goes on from NZ_VUAZ01000140.1 coordinate 10,182, forward strand.
GCTATACGCTCGTTGGGCCGGTACATCACCACGTCTCTGCCTTCGGTTTGAAAGGTTTTGGCCTGGCTGATCACTGGCACGAACGACTCACGTTTGTCGGCTTTGGGTGCAAACCAGAACGCGGCCGTCATGTAGCTGAGGATTGCCAGGGTGAACGCGCCGACGATTGCGCCCCGGTGGTAGCGGTACAGCGCCGGTTTGTGCGCCTTGAACCACGCCAACAGCACCCCGGCATATTCCGCAGCGAGCACGGCGGCGGCGGGCGTCATTGCCATCAAGTACACCACGCGCTTGCTTGAGGCCAGGGTCAGCAGGGTGAATTGCGCCACCAGCCATACACTGAAGAACAGCCGGTAGCGGTTACGCACCAGGCTTTTGCGGAAGTGCCACAGGCCCAGGTACACCAGAATGTTCCACGGCAGAAAGGCTTCCGGCAGTTTCAGCAGGTAGTAATAGAAGGGCTCGTAATGCCCTGCTTCTACAAACGAGCCGCTGAAGCGCCCGACGCTGTTGGTCCACAGCACTTCGGCAACAGCCTGCAGGCCGCCGCGCTCAAACAGAAAGCCCAGCCAGATCAGCAGCGGCGCGAGTGCCAGCAAGGTGAACACAGCGGGCTTAAGCCAGTCGCCGAGGCGCACGCGTTTATCCATCACGCTGGTGCAGGCCAGGTACACAAAAATCACAATGCCCGGCATCGCCAGGCCCAGCACACCTTTGCTCAAGGTGGCGATGGCCATGCCTGCGGTAAACAACGCCCACGCCCAAGCGTTGGAGCCTTGGCGCTCAGACTCGGGCCGTACGGCCTGGTAGAACGCCAGCAGCGCCGTGGTCACGCCCAGGCTGAGCAGCGAATCTTCACCCACACCGCGCACATTGCCCCAGTAACTGGCCATGGTCGCCAGCATCAACGATGCGCAAAACGCCATCGTCTTCGGCCGCCCGAATGTGCGCAGCATTGCGTAAAACAGCATCACACTGATTAGCCCCGCAAACGCCGACGCCAAGCGCACGGCCCAGGTCGTTGCGCCAAACAGGCGAATGGCGCCGGCATCCAGCCATAGGCTCAGCGGTGGTTTTTCCAGGAAGGGCTCACCAAACAAACGCGGGATCACCCAGTCATTGTCCAAGTGCATGGCCATGGCAATCCCGGCGACGCGGGCTTCGGTGGAGCCTTGCAGTTGATGGCTACCCAGCGCAAAGAAGAACAACACACCAGCGAGAAGGAGCAGCAGAGGAGCGGGACGCATCATGGTTCTGGCTACCGAGGCAAGAGACCGCTCGGGGGAACGGCCTAGGCAATCGGCTAGTATAGGTAGGCGATTCTTAATATTTCGTGAACGGATGTGGGTTTCTGCAGGGCTCATTTGCGCGCATACACTCAATGTCAGCCTCGAACTTATCGCCCATGAAGTATTCAACACGGTTCAATAGCGTAGGTATAAGTTGCTCGTCCATACGTGTGTGCCCAAGCAGGAAGCAACACACCGCGAGTGAGCGTAATTGAATATATGGTTTGATGGTGTTTAACGTCGCGCTAGTGGCGGAGCGACTGTTGTAGCCCTGCAATAACCAATGAATGCATGGATTGATGTTGCAATCTCTGGCCGTGAGTGAATAGGCCATCGCGCCCAAGTCGAAATTTCTGTTTGCAAACAGGGCGTCTTCAAAGTCAATAAAATAAACGCGCCCGTCTGCGTATTTAGCATTGCCTAGCCAGGCGTCGCCATGGCACAACACTGCACAGTCGTGTAAAGCCTGGTCCTGAATTGAACGGCAGTTGCGGGCAATTTTTGAACGCATAGGCGCAGGTATAGCCGAGGTGCTTTTCAGGCTTTTCTGGATTCTGCTGCATTCTTTTTCCAGGCACAGAATGCGCGGGGCACGCTGCGAAATATCAGTGGTTGGCAGGTTGTGCAGCTCGGCAAGTGTGCTCGTATATGAAAATATATCAGCGCTGTTGTTTGTTAAAGGTCGACCGCCAACATTGTTATACAAGATAGCCAGTCTGGTTTCGCCAGCCAGTTTGATTGCAACGCAGGCCGCGCCTTGACGTGAGCGGACGACCGTTGCTACGCCGATATTATTCGCCCTGAGGGTATCCATCACGGACAACTCAAACGAGAGGTCGGCCGGGCTTCTTGAAGGGGAAAATATTTTTAAGTAGTACGTCGTATTGCTAGTCACTCTGACTGTGTAGTTTACGCCTTTGGTAATGATCTCTACCGCGGCGACGGTGATAGGGAAGTTGTTCTGTATGACGCGCATCAGGTCTGCTTCGAGCGAATTTAATCTGCACACGCGCTTGCCCCTTAACGACACTCTCGACCAAAAGTAAACCACGTTTATCGCGTTCGGCTAGCCCTCGTCCAACAACCAGGCCTGCCAGGAAGCTACGCCTCACCTTTGCGGTCACAGCGCCGGTAATAATTACTACACAATAAGTGTATTAATATGCCTCCCCAGCGGATACCTTTCCGCACACACCGCCCAAGGCAAACACGTTGGTACTTCTACTTTCTGAGGAAGGCTGTCGATGAGCACGAAATACACTCCATGCAAGCCAGCGCGCTTGCAGGTAGCCGTCAAATTCTGGGTGCCATTTTGTGCGCTTGGACTCGTCAGTGCGATGGCCCAGGCGGCAGACAGCACCGATGCCCCCGCCTCGACAGCAGCGCCCACCCTTGGCACGGTGTCTGTGATCGGCCAGGGCGAAACGCGCCAGGTTCAGCGTGTTGATGAAACCACCGTAAAACGCTACGCCGCCGGTACCAACCCGCTGAAAACCTTGCAGAGCATGTCGGGCGTGAACTTCCAGTCCGGCGACCCGTTAGGGCGTGAAGAGGGCAGCCAGCGCATAAGTTTGCGCGGTTTCGATATGCACCACTTGGGCTACACCCTGGACGGCGTAACCCTGGGCAATATGAGTTTCGGCAACTACAACGGGCTGAGCATCTCGCGCGCGGTGATCCCGGAAAACGTCGGTTCTACGGTGGTTGCCGCGGGTATCGGTTCGCTGGGCACCGCGTCGAACAGCGACTTGGGCGGGACCATCCAGCTAACCACCGCCGACCCGGATAAAGAGTTCGGTGGGCGGTTGTCGCAGACCCTCGGCAGCTACGCCACTAATCGCACGTTTTTGCGTGTTGATACCGGTGAATACAACGGCTTGTCGGCGTATGTCTCGGGTGAAAAATACGACGCTGACGCCTGGAAGGGCAATGACAACCCGCAGAAGTCCGACGCGATAAACGCCAAGGTTGTGTATAAGTTCGGTGATAACCGCGTCAGCTTCTTCCACAGCACCTCAGACCATGAAGAGGCCAACCTGCTGTCGCTGTCCAAGGGCATGCTGGAGCGGCTGGGCTACAAATACACCTATTACACCCCCGACTGGACCCGCGCGGTGAATGCCGCCAATGGTATCTATAGCGGCGGCGTCAAAAGCGCTTCAGAAGGTGTCTACAACGCCAGCAGCTTGCGCTACGACGAGCTGGATATTCTGAACGGCAATTTCAGCCTGTCAGATAACCTTGTGCTGGATACCACCGTTTACCATCACCATAACTCCGGTTATGGCAACTCGTACTACCCGTTCACCTACAATACCGGGACCACAATAGTGCCCGCCAACTCGTTGCGCAGCACTAAATACGGGATCGACCGAAGTGGTTTTCAGACCTCACTCACCTGGTTCCTCGGCCAGCACGAGATCGAGGGCGGGTTCTGGATCCAGTCCAACAAGAACGATATAAGCCGCTACATCTACGACACCACCGGGCACTCGCCACAGAACCATATCGTCACCACCAATGATTACGCAGTGTCGGCCACCGTATTCGATCAGTCGTACAACGACCTGACGCGTCAGTTCTATTTACGCGATACCTACACGTTAATGGACGACCGCTTAAAACTTGAGTTCGGCGCCAAAAGCAGCGTGACCAACACCACCGCGGTAGGCAAGGCGGGCGGCTACGCCAGCGGATCGTTGCAAGCCAGTGATCACTTCCTGCCTCAGATGGGCGCGACGTACAAGTTGAATGACCAGGACGAGGTGTTTGCTTCTTACTCGGAGAACATGTCGGCGTTCCCGTCCGGCGCCTACAGCCCCTTCAGCACTACCCAGACAACGGTAGACGCGCTCAACGGCTTTCATGGCCTGAAGCCGGAAACCTCGAAGACGGTTGAAGTGGGTGTTCGACGCACGACCCAACACTACATTGCCTCGGCCACAGCCTATAACACCCAGTTCGACAACCGCCTGATCGCTATCGCCAACTGCACCGGTATCGTGATCTGCGCCAATGGCGTGGCCAACGTGGGCTCGGTGACCAGCCGAGGCGCCGAGTTCGCCTTTGCATTAATGCCTGACGAACATTGGCGCTGGTCCAACTCGCTCTCGTACAACCACAGTACTTACAATGACAACTACACCAGCAACGCGCAGACGGTGAATGTAAAAGGTAAAACGGTCGTCGATACCCCCAAAATTATGTACTCCAGCAGCGTGGACTGGAACTGGAACCGCTGGAGCGCGGGCCTGCAGGGGAGTTACATGGCCAAGCGTTATTACACTTACACCAATGACCAGAGCGTGCCCGCTTACTGGCTGGCCAATGCGAGCATGGCGTACGACTTGGGTGCATTCGCGGGGCTGAAGGACACGTCGGTGTCATTGAACGCGATCAACCTGTTCGACAAACGCTACATCTCAACGCTGAACACCGATGCCAGTGCGGCCGCCGACCCGAATGGAGACTTGCAAATACTGCAAGTGGGAACGCCGCGCAGCGCCTTCGTTACACTCTCGACGCGGTTTTGATTCAATTGCCCCCGCGCAAAAAAGGTTCGTCACGGAATCCCGGGAAACACAGAAACAAAAACGCCGATTTGGTTGATGCTCTTCGTGCGATCAAACACATCTAAAAATCGGCGTTCTGCTCGGGCTCAGTTCATTGAATCAATATCAAACGGGT
>NZ_VUAZ01000141.1 GCF_009296165.1 Pseudomonas kitaguniensis
CGGTGTGTCTGATCAGTAGTTTTCAACTGACACACCGCCATCGCGAGCAAGCCCGCTCCCACAGTTGACTGTATTGTGCTGGGGAAATAGGGTCGGCTTTGAAAACTTTAGCCACGACCCTTACCTTAATCAAGGACACGATATGGCGTTGATAACAGAACGCGTGGCGCTGGCCCGCGAAGGTGCCAACGATAAGGTTATCTGCCGCATGGCCTCAGGCTGGGCGGTGATGGGAGACGTGCAGTTTTTGCCCGGTTACTGCTTGCTACTGCCCGACCCGGTGGTCGCAAGCCTGAACGACCTGGATACCGCTGCACGTAGCCTTTACCTGCTCGACATGGCGCGCATCGGCGATGCGGTGCTGCAAGCCACCGGCGCGCTGCGCATGAACTACGAGATTCTGGGCAATTCGGAACCGGAGTTGCACTGCCATATCTTCCCGCGCTACGCCTGCGAGCCGGATGACAAACGCAAGATGCCAGCGTGGTTTTACGACTGGAAAATCGCAACGCCTTACACTGAACAACAGCACGGCGACCTGCGCACTAAGATCGCCCAGCTGTTGAGCGTTGCGCTCGACGGATAAGCCGCCCACTTCAAGCAAGGATTAGCGCCATGCGCGAGCGAAAGGCTGCACGATTACTGGTCATAAACCCCGCAGGCGAAGTGCTGTTGTTCAGGTTCGTGCACACAACCGGCGCGCTGGCCGGCGACGATTACTGGGCCACGCCCGGTGGTGGCCTTGAAGAGGGTGAAACCTTCCAGGCTGCGGCCCTGCGTGAACTGCGCGAAGAAACCGGCATAGTGCTCAGCGCCGTTCAAGCGCCTGTCGCGGATCGCAGGGTTTCGCTGATGCTGCCCAGCGGTGAAACGGTGTTGGCGGTTGAGCAGTACTTTGTTGTTCATGTGCAAAACCAGACGCTGTCCCGAGCCGAATGGACGGAGCAAGAGGTTCAAGTGATGGCCGATCATCACTGGTGGTCTGCTCAGGCGCTGCGTTCGACTAACGCAACGGTATGGCCGCAAGCGCTGGTCGACATGCTGGTGAGCGCGAACGTGTTTGAACCCGCGGCTTAGCTACCGGCCAGGATGTGGGCTGTATCAATCACTCTGGCGTAGTCCATCGCCAGGTTACTCAGCGACAGGGCGTGCACATCCTCCGCCGGCCAGACACGCCCCGACAGATCGGTTTGATCAAACGTATAACAAGCATCCGCCGCCACTATTACATCAAAACCGAGGTTGCCGCCTGAGCGCGCCGTGGCCTCAACCGAGTTGTTGGTGATCACCCCAACGATCACCAACTGCTTGATCGAGCGCGCGTGCAGCCAACGCTCCAGGCCCGTGGCCGTGAATGCGTCCGGAACGTTTTTTTCCAGCACATGCTCGTGTTTCAGGGGCTGTAACTGCGTCTGAAACTCGCAGCCAGGTTGGCCAGGCCAGAACACCGAATCGGGCGAGCGCGACATATGCCGCACATGGATAACCGGGCGCTTGGCGTGCCGCCACGCGCTCAAAAGAGCCTGTATCTGCGACTCCGCGTTGGGGTTGTTGCGTCGCCCGAGTTTTCGGTGGTGCATGCCCTGTTGCATGTCGATGATCACCAATGCTGCGTTCGTATCCAGCGGCTGCATAGCGCCTCCCTTTGCTGACGAAGCCGCAAACATAGCAGTGGCGCGCGAGCATTTCACCTTGGATGCGAGAGCGACTCGATTGAAGCCTGTTAAGCCTGGCAGTGGCCGGGTTACGCCTGTCAACAGCGGCACCGGTCGGCGGTTCCTCTGGAAAACCCTGAAACTTCCCGCTGAAAAACCTCATAATGACGGCCATTTTTGTTTAGCTCGTTATTCTGGTGTGCCCGCATGGAAATTAAGGTCAACTTTCTCGACAACCTTCGGCTTGAAGCCAAGTTCGATGACTTCACGGTAATTGCCGACCAACCGATTCGCTACAAGGGCGATGGTTCGGCACCGGGGCCATTCGATTACTTCCTGGCTTCGTCGGCGTTGTGCGCGGCGTACTTTGTGAAGTTGTACTGCGCGACGCGCGATATTCCCACCGAGAATATTCGCCTGTCGCAGAACAATATTGTCGACCCGGAAAACCGTTACAACCAGATCTTCAAGATTCAGGTCGAGTTGCCGGCGGATATTTCCGACAAGGACCGCCAAGGCATCCTGCGTTCCATCGACCGTTGCACCGTGAAAAAAGTGGTGCAGGCCGGGCCTGAGTTTGTGATTGAGCAAGTCGACAACCTCGATGCCGATGCCCAGGCGTTGTTGATGCCAAGCGCCAGCACTGAGGCGGGCACCTACATTGCGGGCAAGGACCTGCCGCTGGAGCAGACCATCGCCAACATGTCCGGCATCCTCGCCGGCTTGGGCATGAAGATTGAAATCGCCTCGTGGCGCAATATCGTGCCCAACGTGTGGTCGCTGCATATTCGTGATGCGCACTCGCCGATGTGTTTTACCAACGGCAAGGGCGCGACCAAGGAAGGCGCGCTGGCGTCGGCCTTGGGCGAGTTTATCGAGCGGCTTAACTGCAACTTCTTCTACAACGATCAGTTCTGGGGTGAAGAACTGGCCAATGCTCCCTTCGTGCACTACCCGGATGAGCGCTGGTTTCAGCCGGGCCGCAACGATGCGCTGCCGACGGAAATCCTCGACGCCTATTGCCTGAAAATCTACAACCGCGACGGCGAGCTGCGTGGCTCGCACCTGTACGACACCAACTCCGGCAATGAAGCGCGTGGCATTGTGTCGCTGCCGTTTGTGCGCCAGTCCGACGGCGAGGTGGTGTACTTTCCTTCAAACCTGATCGAAAACCTTTACCTCAGCAACGGCATGAGCGCCGGTAACACCCTGGCCGAAGCGCAAGTGCAGTGCCTGTCGGAGATTTTCGAGCGGGCGGTTAAACGCGAGATCATCGAAGGCGAATTTGCGCTGCCGGACGTTCCCGCCGAGGTGCTGGCCAAGTACCCGGGCATTCTGGCCGGCATTCAAGGCCTGGAAGCCCAAGGGTTCCCGGTGCTGGTCAAGGATGCGTCGTTGGGGGGTGAATTCCCGGTGATGTGCGTGACCTTGATGAACCCGCGCACCGGCGGCGTATTTGCCTCGTTCGGCGCGCACCCAAGCCTGGAAGTCGCGCTGGAACGCAGCCTGACTGAGCTGCTGCAGGGCCGCAGCTTTGAAGGCTTGAACGATTTGCCGCAACCGACCTTTGAAGGCCACGCGGTGACGGAGCCGAATAACTTTGTCGAACACTTTATCGATTCCAGCGGCGTGGTGTCGTGGCGCTTCTTCAGCGCCCAGTCGGAGTACGAATTCGTCGAGTGGGACTTCTCCGGCGAGGGTGAAGACTCCAACGCCCAAGAAGCCGCGACGCTGTTTGGTATTCTCGAAGGCATGGGCAAAGAGTCCTACATGGCGGTGTACGAACACCTCGGCGCAACCGCCTGCCGAATTCTGGTGCCGGATTATTCGGAAATCTATCCGGTGGACGACCTGATCTGGGATAACACCAACAAGGCCTTGTTCTTCCGCGCCGACATTCTCAACCTGCACAGCCTCAGCGACGACGACCTTAAAGCCTTGGCTGAGCGCTTGGTAGAAAGCGAGCTGGACGACTACACCGACATCACCACCTTGATCGGCATCGAGTTCGACGACAACACCGCGTGGGGTCAACTGACCATCCTGGAGTTGAAGCTACTCATCTACCTCGCGTTGCAGCAGTACGAAGAAGCCAAGGAATGTGTGGAAATGTTCCTGCAGTACAACGACAACACCGCCGAGCGCGGCCTGTTTTACCAAGCGGTGAACGCGGTGTTGGAGATGCAGTTGGACGAGGACCTGGATTTGGCCGATTACGAGGCCAACTTCCGCCGGATGTTTGGTGATGAGCGCATGAATGCGGTGATTGGTTCGGTCAACGGCAGCGTGCGGTTTTACGGGCTGACGCCGACCAGCACCCAGCTGGAAGGGTTGGACCGGCATTTGCGCTTGATCGAGAGTTATAAAAAGCTGCACGCGGCACGTGCCAATGTGAAGACTGGCTGACAGGCTTGGTGTGGCAAGCGGGCTTGCTACCTAAAGCCCGCTCGCCACAGTAGCCTCAGCGAAGGTAGGTTAAATCTTCGCCAGCGCCTGGGCCAGATCGGCCCTCAGGTCTTCCACATCTTCAACCCCCACCGACAACCGCACCAATCCATCGCCAATGCCTAACTGCGCGCGGGTCGCCGCCGGGATGCTCGCATGGGTCATGATCGCCGGGTGTTCGATCAGGCTTTCTACACCGCCAAGGCTTTCGGCAAGGGCAAAAACCTTCACGTTTTCCAAAAAGCGCGTAGCGCCCGCGAGGTCGCTGTTCAAATCCACCGAAATCATCCCGCCGAACCCATGCATCTGCCGACGTGCGAGTTCGTGCTGAGGGTGCGATGCCAAGCCAGGGTAGTAAACGCGCGACACTTGCGGCTGTTGTTCCAGCCAGGTGGCCAAATCCAGCGCATTGCTGCAATGGCGCTCCATGCGCAGCGCCAGGGTTTTCACGCCGCGCAGGGTCAGGAAAGCATCGAACGGGCCGGCGATGGCACCCACCGAGTTTTGCAGAAAGCCCAGCCGCTCGGCCAATTCCGGGTTGTGGCCGACGATGGCGATGCCGCCGATCACATCGGAATGGCCATTGAGGTATTTGGTGGTGGAGTGCACCACGATGTCGAAGCCAAGTTCCAGCGGGCGCTGAATCCATGGGCTGGCGAAAGTGTTGTCGGCCACGCAAATGATGCCTCGGTCGCGGCAGATGCGTGCAATGGCGCTGAGGTCGGTCAAGCTCAGCAGCGGGTTGCTCGGGGTTTCGACCCAGACCATGCGCGTATCGGCCTGCAATGACGCTTCAAACGCCGACACGTCGCTGAGGTCGACAAAGCTGAAACGGTGCCCGGCACTGCGTTGGCGCACCTTGTCGAACAGGCGGAAGGTGCCGCCGTACAGGTCGTTGCCGGAGACGATGTGCGCGCCGGCGTCGAGCAATTCCAGCACCGTGGAAATCGCCGCCAACCCGGAGGCGAAGGCAAACGCCTGGCTGCCACCTTCAAGGTCGGCGACGCAGCGCTCCAGGGCAAAACGCGTTGGGTTATGCGAGCGGCCATAGTCGAAGCCCTTGTGCACGCCGGGGCTTTCTTGCAGGTAGGTGGAGTTGGCGTAGATCGGCGGCATCAAGGCGCCCGTGGTCGGGTCGGGTGACTGCCCGGCGTGAATCACGCGGGTGGCAAACGCACTTTTATCGGGCTGACTCATGCAAGGGATCTCCGTAGGTGGTTGAGCAGGTCGACACGCGTGATCAGGCCATGAAAGCCCGACGCGTCGGCGATGATCGCGACCAGGCCGCGATCCAGTTCTGCCTGCAATTGGCCGAGGCTGGCGCTGGGGGCCAGGGTGTGCACGGTGTCGGTCATGGCACTCGCGACGGTCATGGAAAAGTGTTCGGCGTCGGTGTGTAACCCCAGCAAAATGTCGGATTCGTCGATCACGCCGACTAGTGTCTGGCCATCCACCAACACCGGCAGTTGCGAAACATCGGCCAGGCGCATGCGCTGGAAGGCCATGAGCAAGGTGTCATCGGGGCTCACGCTGATCACGCGGCCGTCTTCGAAGCGGCGGGCGATCAAGTCGCGCAGGTCGCCGTAATGCTTGTAGTGCAGCAGGCCCGCGTCGTTCATCCACTGGTCGTTGTAAACCTTTGACAGGTAGCGTGTGCCGGTGTCGCAGACGAAGGTGACCACGCGTTTCGGCTCGGTTTGCTCGCGGCAATAGCGCAGGGCGGCGGCGAGCAGGGTGCCGGTGGACGAGCCACCCAGAATGCCTTCGGCCTTGAGCAGTTGGCGGGCGTGGTCGAAGCTTTCTTCATCGCTGATGGAATAGGCGTGGCGCACGCTGGAGAGGTCGGCAATCGAGGGGATAAAGTCCTCGCCGATACCTTCCACGGCCCACGAGCCCGGCGTTCCAATTTTGCCGCTGCGGCTGTATTCAGCCATCACCGAACCCACCGGGTCGGCCAATACCATGGCCAACGCCGGCTGTACCTGCTTGAAAAAGCGCGTCAGGCCGGTGAGCGTGCCCGCAGAACCGACGCCCACCACTATCGCGTCCAGGTCATGCTGGGTTTGCGCCCATATTTCCGGCGCGGTGCTGGTTTCATGCGCCAGCGGGTTGGCCGGGTTGTTGAATTGGTCGGCGAAAAACGAGCCTGGAATATCCTTGGCCAGCCGCGCCGCCACGTCCTGGTAATACTCGGGGTGGCCCTTGCCGACGTCGGAGCGGGTGATGTGCACTTCGGCGCCCATGGCCTTGAGGTGCAGCACCTTTTCGGTGGACATTTTGTCGGGCACCACCAGCACCACGCGGTAGCCTTTGGCCCGGCCAACCAGCGCCAGGCCCAGGCCGGTATTGCCGGCGGTGGCTTCGATGATGGTGCCGCCGGGGCGCAGGCGGC
>NZ_VUAZ01000142.1 GCF_009296165.1 Pseudomonas kitaguniensis
CTTGACGGAATGTCACCGCCGGAGTTCTCCAACATGGTGCGCAGCGAAGTGCAACAAGCTGATGGCCGCGGCTAAATAAAGCACGCCACTGCGCGTCAGCGGGTTTTACATACACAGCAAGATTTGCTTTCTGTGGGAGCGGGCTTGCTCGCGATTGCGGTGTGTCAGTTAAAAAATACTTATCTGACACACTGCAATCGCGAGCAAGCCCGCTCCCACAATTGACCGAATTTGGCTTGAGGGATGGGTCGGCTTTCGGGCGGATATGCTCCCAAAACCCCAGCCATACCCCTAAAGCCCGCAGCCCGGAACTGATGTTTAACCGCCCAAGTACGCCTCACGCACTTTGGGGTCGGTCAACAGCTGCGCGCCAGTGCCTTGCATCACCACCCGGCCGTTTTCCAGCACGTAGGCGCGGTCGGCGATTTTCAGCGCCTGGTTGGCGTTTTGCTCCACCAGGAACACCGTTACACCGTCCTTGCGCAGTTGTTCGATGATGTCGAAGATCTGCTGGATGATGATCGGTGCCAGGCCCAGCGACGGTTCGTCCAGCAACAGCAACTTGGGTTTGCTCATCAGCGCCCGGCCGATGGCGAGCATTTGCTGCTCGCGCCGGACATGGTGCCGCCGCGCTGGCTGAAGCGTTCCTTGAGCCGTGGAAACAGGTGCAGCACCTTGTCCATCTGCTCTTGGTAGTCGCCCTTGTCGGTGAAGAACCCGCCCATCGCGAGGTTCTCTTCCACGGTCAGGCGCGCAAACACCCGACGACCTTCCGGCACCACGGCAATGCTCTTGCGCATGATCTCGGAAGACTGCTGGCCCACCAGTTCTTCACCCATGTAGCGGATGCTGCCGGTGTGCGCCTGCGGCGAACCGCACAGGGTCATCAGCAAGGTCGACTTGCCCGCGCCGTTGGCGCCGATCAGCGTGACGATTTCACCTTGGCGCACTTCCACGTTGACGCTGTGCAGCGCCTGGATCTTGCCGTAGAAAGTGGAAACGTTTTCGAATTGCAGCATTTACGCTTCCCCCAAATAGGCTTTGATCACTTCTGGATTGTCGCGGATCTGCTCCGGCGTTCCGTTCGCCAGCGGCGTGCCCTGATTGATCACCACGATGTGGTCGGAAATGCTCATGACCAGTTTCATGTCGTGTTCGATCAACAGCACCGTGGCGTTGTTTTCTTCACGCAACACGCTGATCAGCGCCTTGAGGTCTTCAGTTTCCCTGGGGTTCAAACCGGCAGCCGGTTCGTCGAGCATCAGAATCCGCGGGCGGGTCATCATGCAGCGGGCGATTTCCAGGCGGCGTTGCTGACCGTAGGCCAGGGTGCCGGCGGGGCGGTTGGCGAACTCGGTCAGGTTGACCTTGTCCAGCCAGTACTCCGCATATTCCATGGCTTCGCGCTCGCTTTTGCGAAACGCCGGGGTCTTGAACAGACCTGCAAAGAAGTTGGTGTTGAGGTGACGGTGCTGCGCGATCAGCAGGTTCTCGACCGCCGTCATGTCCTTGAACAGGCGCACGTTCTGGAAGGTGCGCACCACGCCCTTGCGGGCGATCTCGTGGCCGGCCAGGCCCTGAATCGGCTGGCCATCCAGCAGGATGCTGCCGCCGCTCGGCTTGTAGAAACCGGTGAGGCAGTTGAACACTGTGGTCTTGCCGGCGCCGTTAGGGCCGATCAATGCCACAACCTGTTTCTCTTTGACGGTCAGGGCCACGCCGTTGACCGCGAGCAAGCCGCCGAAACGCATGCTCAAATTGTCGACTTTCAGGATCTCGCGGCTCATTTGCGCAGCTCCATGTGGGGACGTTGCATGGGCAGCAGGCCTTGAGGACGCCAGATCATCATCAGCACCATCATGGCGCCGAACATCAACATGCGGTATTCGCTGAACTCACGCATCATTTCCGGCAACAGGATCATCACGATCGCCGCCAAAATCACGCCCAACTGCGAGCCCATGCCGCCCAGTACGACGATGGCGAGAATGATCGCCGACTCGATAAAGGTAAACGACTCCGGGGTCACCAGGCCTTGGCGAGCGGCAAAGAAGCTACCGGCAAAACCGGCAAACGCAGCGCCCAGGGTGAATGCAGACAGCTTGATGATGGTCGGGTTGAGGCCCAGCGCCCGGCAGGCGATTTCATCTTCGCGCAACGCTTCCCACGCACGGCCGATCGGCATGCGCAGCAAACGGTTGATCACGAACAGCGCCGCCAGCGCCAGCAACAGCGCCACCAGGTACAGGAACACCACTTTGCTCACCGGGTTGTAGTCGATCCCGAAGTACTCGTGGAAGGTCTGCATGCCTTCGGCCGCAGTGCGGTCGAACGACAGCCCGAAGAACGTAGGCTTGGGGATGCTGCTTATGCCGTTGGGGCCGCCGGTGATGTCGGTAAGGTTACGCAGGAACAGACGGATGATTTCACCGAAGCCCAGCGTCACGATCGCCAAATAGTCACCGCGCAAGCGCAGCACCGGAAAGCCCAACAGGAAGCCGAACGTGGCCGCCGCCATGCCCGCCAGCGGCAGGCAAATCCAGAAGCTCCAACCGAGGTAGTGCGAGAGCAGCGCGTAGGTGTAGGCACCCACGGCGTAGAAGCCCACGTAACCGAGGTCGAGCAAGCCGGCCAGGCCCACCACGATGTTCAGGCCAAGGCCCAGCAACACGTAGATCAATATCAAGGTGGCGATGTCGACGGCGCCGCGCGAACCGAAGAACGGCCAGATCAGCGCGGCCACGATCAGGCCGATGATGATGTAGCGCTGGGTGCGCGGCAGGGTCAAAAATTGGCTGACCTTGGGCGACACCAACGGCGCACGGTTGCCTTTGAACAGGGCACCGACTTGCTGGGTGAACAGCACGCGCAGGAACATCAGCACCGAGCACAGGGCAATGATGGTCAGGGTCACGGGACCGGTGCCATGCACTTCCAGGTTGATGCCGACAATGCTCAGCTTGAGGCCGAGTACCGGGAAGGCCACGGCCCACACCAGCAAGGCGCTGAATAACGCCGATTTAAGATACTTGCTCATACTTTCTCAACCTCCGGACGGCCCAGAATGCCGGTCGGACGGAATAACAGCACCAGAACCAACAGGCCGAACGCCACGACGTCCTTGTACTGGTCGCCGAAAATATCGGCACCAAAGGCTTCGGCCACACCCAGCACCAGCCCACCGAGCATGGCGCCCGGAATACTTCCGATACCGCCCAAAACCGCTGCGGTAAAGGCCTTGAGGCCTACCAGGAAACCGGCGTTGGGGTTGATCACGCCGTATTGCATGCTCAGCAATACCGCCGCAACGGCTGCCAGCGCAGCGCCGATCACGAAGGTCAGGGCGATGATGTTGTTGGTGTTGATGCCCAGCAGGTTGGCCATCTTGATGTCTTCGGCGCAGGCCCGGCAGGCACGCCCCAGACGGGAGCGCGAGATAAACAGGGTCAAGCCAAGCATGGCCACCAGGGTGACCACGAAGACCAGAATCTGCATGTACGAAATCAGCACTTCTTGTGCGCCGCCTGGGCCGAAGGAGATGCTCCCCGGAATCAGGTTGGGAATGGACTTGTCCTTGGAGTCCTGGGACAGCAGTACAGTGTTCTGCAGGAAAATCGACATGCCGATAGCGGAAATCAGCGGGATCAAACGGTTGCTGCCACGCAAGGGACGGTAGGCAACCCGCTCGATACTGTAGCCGTAGGCACTGGTTACAACGATCGACGCGATAAACGCGGCGGTCATTAACAGCGGCAGGGAATGGATACCCAGCATGGCCAGCCCGGCAAGGGCGATGAAGGCCACGTAGGAACCAATCATGTACACCTCGCCATGGGCGAAGTTAATCATTCCAATGATGCCGTACACCATGGTGTAGCCGATGGCTATTAAGGCATAGGTGCTGCCAATGGTCAGGCCATTAACCAGCTGTTGGAAAAAATGATAGATCTCAGGCATTACAGCGCTCCTAAAAACCCGATACGCATTTCACTGGTGGAGTCATTTCCGGCTCGGTGCCCTGTTCTGTGAGCAGGTTGCACAAAGCGTTGGCCAGCGAACCGCTGGTGACGGTTTTAAGATTTTCAGGTGAGCCAGCGCCCGGATCGCGGGTGTCAGGCCCATAAACCTCGTAAAACAAAGCCCACTGCTCTCGCAGTGGGCTTGTTGACCAGTAACGCCTGGCTTACTGAGGGGAAACTTCGGTTTTTGGCTTGCCGAAGTGCCATTCGTAGACCACGAACTTAAAGTCTTTCAGGTCGCCCTTGGCGTCGAAGCTGAGTTCGCCGGTAGGGGTGCTGAAAGTGCCTGCGTGGATGGCGGCGGCAACTTTGGCGGTGTCTTCAGACTTCGCTGCCGTGATACCGGCGGCGATGACTTCAACAGCCGAGTAGGCCGGGAACACGAACGGACCGGTTGGGTCCTGCTTGTTCTTGGCGAACTCTTCAACGATGGCTTTGTTGGCGGGTTCGGTGTCGAACGACTTCGGCAGGGTGACCAGCAAGCCTTCGGAAGCGCCTTGGGCGATTTGCGAGATGGAGTCGTTGCCGACGCCTTCCGGGCCCATGAACTTCGCATTCAGGCCTTTTTCTTTGGATTGACGCAGGATCAGGCCCAGCTCTGGGTGGTAGCCGCCGTAGTAAACGAAGTCGACGTTGGCTTGCTTGAGCTTCTGAATGACCGAGGAGAAGTCCTTGTCGCCCGCGTTCAGACCTTCGAAGACGGCAACTTTCACGCCTTTCTTCTCAAGGGTCTGTTTAACGGCGGTGGCGATGCCTTCACCGTATTGCTGTTTGTCGTGCAGTACCGCGACGATCTTCGGCTTCACGTGGTCGGCGATGTAGTTGCCGGCGGCTGGGCCTTGGGCGCTGTCGAGGCCGATGGTGCGGAAGATCAGCTTGTAGCCACGGGCGGTGATTTCCGGGCTGGTGGCTGCCGGGGTAATCATGATGATGCCTTCGTCTTCGTAGATGTCCGACGCTGGCTGAGTGGAGCTGGAGCAGAGGTGACCGACCACGAACTTGACGCCGTCGTTGACCACTTTGTTGGCCACGGCCACGGCTTGTTTAGGGTCGCAAGCGTCGTCGTATTCCTTGGCTTCGAGCATTTTGCCATCCACGCCGCCCTTGGCGTTGATGTCGGCGATTGCTTGCTTGGCACCCATGAACTGCATGTCGCCGTATTGCGTTACAGGACCGGTTTTAGGTCCGGCAATGCCGATCTTGATGGTGTCGGCTGCGAACGAATGGCCGGCAACCCCAGCCAGGACCATAGCGGCAAACAATTTGGAAATCTGCTTAGTAGCCTTATTCATAATGCTCCACTCATGCTGTTGTATTTTTTATAGTTCCAGCGGCCTTGTGAGCTGCAGAACCGGATCAGATAGATCGGACATCCCCCCGGCAGTGCTTTGGCAACTGTACCGGTACAGTGTAGAGCGCCGGTTGATCGCTTGAAAAGCTGGCTGCCAGGGGCAAAACCCGGGGGTGTCGCTTAAATGAAAGAAAGAGACAGAATTGCGGCGGGGTGATGCCAGAGTTTCGGGCAATCCTTGGCGTTGCTGACACTTTCAATCGATGACTCATTTGCAACTGGGTTTTTCAGCCTGCCTTTTTATACGAAAGACTCGACGTTATGATTGCGCCACTTTTACTCAGGCGAATTCCCATGACGCAAGAACCTAGCACCCTCTATGCCAAGCTGCTCGGTGAAACCGCCGAAATTTCCTGGAAGGAGCTTGAGCCGTTCTTTGCCAAGGGTGCCCTATTGTGGGTCGACGCCGGGCTGGATTTGATCGAAGCGGCTGAAGCAATGGCCGAGGATAACCGCGACAAAGTAGCGGGGTGGCTGGCTGCGGGCAGCCTTGGGGAAGTGTCTGCGACGCGGGCATTGGACTGGCTGGCGCGCGATCCGAGCTTATGGGCAGTGGTGGTTTCGCCCTGGATTCTGATCCAGGAAAGGGCGGCCTAGGAAATTACCGCACGAAAAAGGTGCGTGTTTTGCCGGGTTAAAGTGGGTAGCGGAGTAACCGCTGATGCGATGATGGCATCTCGCCGTAGAGAAAGGTCACAGCCAAGGGTGACGTGTGCGTCAGCGGCACAGTTTCAGGTTCGGCGCGAAGGCGCGCGCAATTGTTTCTAGCTGTGTATTTGGCCGGGCTCTAATCAGCCGGCCAAGCATGGGCTAACGAATGGGCCTGACGATAGAGGGCGAGGCGCTGCGGGTTGGCGCCACTTCTTTCGGCGCGGGCATTTCCTTGTTGTTGCTGTCGGCGCTGAGCGCGTGAAGCGGGTTGCGCATCTGGATGCCCTGAATCACGCCAATGATTTCGCTGACTTGTACTGCCGGGCTTAGCAAGTAGCCTTGAATAAAATCACAGCCGAGCTTGAGCAGCATTTCAAATTGCACCTGGGTTTCGACGCCTTCGGTGACAACTTGCAAGTGCAGCGTGTGCGCCATGCCGATAATCGCCTGGACAATCTCGATGTCAGCAGTGGACTTGGGGATGTCCTGAATAAACGAGCGGTCGACTTTCAAAGTGTTAAGCGGCAGTCGCTTCAGGTAGGCCAGCGACGAATAGCCGGTGCCGAAGTCATCAATCGCCAGTGATACACCCAAGGCGCGAATTTGCCGCAACAGCGCGAGGGTGCTGCTGATATTGCCCATCAGCGCATTTTCGGTGACTTCCAGTTCGAGGCGGTGGGGCGCAATCGAGGCGAAGCGCAACGCATCTTCGATCTCATCCGCCAGTTCGTCACGGGCCATGTTCAGGGCCGAGCAGTTCACCGCCATGGTCAGCTCCGTGTAGCCCCGGTCCGACAGCAGGCTCAAATCGTGGCAGGCCTGGCGCAGTACCCAACTGTCCAGTTCGGCAATTAACCCGTTGCTCTCGGCGATGCCGATAAACCGGTCCGGGGTCAGCAGCCCGTGCCGCGGGTGCTGCCAGCGCACCAAGGCTTCAAGCCGGGTGACCTTGCCGAGCTTCATGTCGAAGATCGGCTGGTAAAACAACACCAGCTCATCGTTGGCGCGCAGGGCGGCGCGCAGGTCCTCTTCGAGTTGCAGCTCGAGGAAGGCGCGGGTTTTCAGGTTGGAGCTGAAGAAGTTCAGGCTGTTACGCCCGCAGTCCTTGGACTGATACAACGCCAGGTCGGCGGTTTTCAGCAGTTCTTCGCAGGTCAGGCCGTCGTCGGGAAACAGGCTGATGCCGATGCTGGTGGTCATCACCATGCGTCGGCCGGCCAACTCGATCGGCTCTTTCATTTTTTGCATGATGCGTTGCGCCAAGTGGCGCGCTTCGTCGCGGTGATGAATGCTGATCAGGATGCAGAATTCATCCCCGCCAAACCGCGCGACCACATCCTCATGGCTGCGTACCGAGCCCTTGATATGCCCGGCCAGCACCGTGAGCAACTGGTCGCCGGCATCATGCCCGAGGCTGTCATTGATGCGCTTGAAATGGTCGATGTCGAGGAAAATCACCGCCATCATGCCGTTGCTTTTGGCTTTTTCTGCGACTTTTTCGGCAAACACCTGGTTGAAGCCGCGACGGTTGAGCAAGCTGGTCAGCGCGTCGTAATGCGCCACCTGTTGCAACGAGGCGCGCGCTTGGTCCAGCTCGTTAAGCAGCGCGTTGACCCGGCGCAAGTCGCGCTCTTTA
Organism: Pseudomonas kitaguniensis; assembly: GCF_009296165.1. Classification (GTDB taxonomy): domain Bacteria; phylum Pseudomonadota; class Gammaproteobacteria; order Pseudomonadales; family Pseudomonadaceae; genus Aquipseudomonas; species Aquipseudomonas kitaguniensis. The sequence goes on from NZ_VUAZ01000142.1 coordinate 7,658, forward strand.
TGCTGCAGTTTTTTGTCTGCGAGTGCCGCGCTGATGCTGCTGCCGATCACCAGCAAGGTAATGACCGCCACCGACAGGCCAAGTTGAATCGGGTTATTGTCCACCGGCAAGCCAAAGTCGGCGCCCGCAGGCACCAGCATTTGCATGCTGGCCATGCCGGTGAAGTGCATGCTCAGGATGCCGGCGCCGAGCACCAGGCTGGCGGCGTATTTGAGCAATTGATGAAACACGCCGGCACCGTTGCGCAGGTAGCACGACAGCAACAACGCCGCCAGGCTGGCGCCGATGGCAATGCCGATCGAGGCCAGGAACAGCCCCGACTCGAAATACACCTGGGCCTGCGAACGCATGGCCGACATGCCAACGTAGTGCATCAATGCGATGCCCAGCCCCATCCATACCGACGCCAATACGTACTTGTCTAACCGCAAGTGGGCGTGACTGAGGGTTTTCATGGCGAACAGCGAGGCAATCAGGGCGATCATCAGCGAGGCGAACGTCATGATCAGTTCGTAGTGAATCGCGATAGGCGCCTGAAAGGCCAGCATGCTGATGAAGTGAGTTGACCAGATACCGCCCGCCAGGCAACCGGCACCCAGCCACCGCCAGTGGCGCCGTGCGGTAGGGTCTTCGACATGGCCGACGCGCTCAGCCATGTCCAGTGTGCCAAACCCGGCTGCACAGGCAACCAGGTAGGCAAGCAACACCAGAAAGGGGTTATGAGTGCAATTGAGTAACAATTGCCCGCTTTCCGGCAGGTCGGTAAAAAAATGCAGACCCAGCCATTCCATAGCATGTCCCGAGGTTGCGTCACCGCCTGCAGCAATGACCTACGAGTTCGAGTATAGAGACCTCACCGGATTTGTCAGCGGTAATGGCACTTCGCTCAGAATGATTTTGGCATGTATGGCATAGCATTTTGTACTAAGCGCTGATGGGCAAGATCAATTCGAACGGCGCGTCCAACGGCGGCAAGCCAAAGGCGGCGCGTGCGGCATCGCAGTCGGTGTTCTGCTCACCCTGGCTCCACGACGCATCAAACTCGCGGCACGGGCTGGAGCGTTGTTCATAGATCGTGCAACGGGTGCCCTTGCCGACTTCACCTTCAAGGCTGCAGCAACGCGCGGGTTTCTGGTCGGTACCGATCATCGCCACACGCGTGGGGTTGATCTGCACCACCAGGTCATCCGGCACGGTGCCGCCCGATGAGGCGCACTCTCCCCAGAAGAAAGACACACGAAAGTATGAACAGCAGGCACCGCAACTCAGACACGGACTGACTTCGGACATGGGCGTCATCGATAAGAAAAGCAGGATGGGGGGACTGCGGGAAGGCTCGCCATTCTATCCGTGCCATGGCGCTTGGGAAGAGGGGCAAGCACTTATATTTTGCGTAGGCTAAGTCCGATTGTGACGGGTGAAATTACGCCCTATCAGCTTTACGAATCATTACAGACAAGCGGACCCCGCCTGACTATGTTGCAGGTACCTGAGCAGGATGCAGCGGGCATCACAGCTCTCATAACAATAAAAGAGACGGACCCATGCAGAACTCGACCCAAGCGGCGAATGCCTGGCGCATTCTGTTCCTGCTGTTCCTCGCCAACCTGTTCAATTTTTTCGACCGCACCATTCCTGCGATCATCATCGAGCCAATCCGCATGGAGTGGCACCTGAGCGACTTCCAGCTCGGCATCATCGGCACCGCCTTCACGCTCGTCTACGCCATTGCCGGCTTGCCCCTCGGGCGCCTCGCCGATACCGGCTCGCGCAGCAAGTTGATGGGCTGGGGGCTGTTTGCCTGGAGCGGGTTAACCGCCGTCAACGGACTGGTCGGCAGTTTCTGGACCTTTTTGCTGGTGCGCATGGGTATCGGGATTGGCGAGGCGAGTTACGCACCGGCGGCCAACTCGCTGATCGGCGACCTGTTTCCCGCACACCGGCGCGCCGGGCGATGGGCATTTTCATGCTGGGGTTGCCGTTGGGCCTGTTGCTGGCGTTCTTCACCATTGGCTGGATGGTCAAGGCGTTCGACAGTTGGCGCGCCCCCTTCTTCATCGCCGCCGTGCCGGGGATGATCCTTGCGGTGTTCATGTTTTATATCAAGGAGCCCAAGCGCGGCGCGGCGGAAACCGTGCAAGTTTCACAGACACGTGTCGACCGCCCGATCCGCCGCGTACTGGCGGTGCCGACCTTCCTTTGGCTGGTACTCGCCGGTTTGTGTTTCAACTTCGCCACCTACGCCTGCAACTCGTTCCTGGTGCCGATGCTGCAGCGTTACTTTTTGATGCCATTGCAGGACGCGGCGGTTGCCACTGGGGTAATCGTCGGCTTGACCGGCCTGGTGGGCCTGACGCTGGGCGGCTGGGTTGCCGACAAAATCCATCAGCGGGTGGCCAATGGTCGGCTGTTGTTTGCGGCGTGCAGCCTGATCATCTCCACCGTGACTACCGCGTGGGCCTTGCATGCCGGGCGCATCGAGATTGGTGTGTTTGTCGCGCTGTTCAGTGTCGGCTGGCTGTTTGCCTATAACTTCTACACCTGCGTGTACACGGCGATTCAGGACGTGGTCGAGCCGCGCTTGCGGGCCACGGCAATGGCGCTGTTTTTTGCCGGGCTGTACTTGCTGGGCGGTGGCATGGGGCCAATTGTGGTGGGCGGCCTGTCGGATCACTTTGCCCACGCGGCGATGTATGCCGATGGGGCTGCGCAGATGACCGAAGCGTATAAGGCGGTGGGGCTGCACGACGCCATGTACCTGATTCCCGTGGCGCTGTTTTTGACCCTGCTGTTCCTGTTCCAGGCATCGCGGTGTTTCGTGCGCGATGCCAAGAGAATGAAGGATGGGTTGGGAACGGTGCAGGTGCCGGGTTCTGCGGCGATTGCTTGAATCCGGGTTGACCCCATCGGGAGCAAGCCCCCTCCCACAAATGACCCAGCCAGGTTCAGATGTGGGAGGGGGCTTGCTCCCGATGGGGCCATCAAAGACACCACACTTCCCAAGAGCATAAAAAAGGCCCGCAGTACGCGGGCCTTGTTTTTAGCCGGGCAGGGCGGTGATCAACCCGCCACCAGCACCCGAATTGCTTCCAGACGCAGCGCCGCCTTGTCGAGCATGGCCAGGCCTTGCTCGCGTTGCTGGCGCAGGGCAACCAGTTCGCTGTCGCGCACGGTCGGGTTGACCGCTTGCAGCGCGGTCAAGCGCGCCAGCTCTTCGTCGGTGTCTGCCGCCAGACGGCGCTTGGCCTCGGCCACACGCTCGGCATGGCGCGGGGCGATCTTCTCTTCGCCGGCATTGATGCGCGGCGTCAGTTGATCGCGCTGGGCCTGGATAAACTTGTTGGCGCTGGCGCGCGGCACGCTTTCGAGCTGATCGTTGAGGGTTTCAAACGACACACGGCCCGACAGGTCATTGCCATTCGTATCCAGCAGGCAGCGCAAGGCGGCTGGCGGCAGGTAACGGCCCAGTTGCAGCGAACGCGGTGCGACCACTTCGCTGACGTAAAGCAGTTCCAGCAACACAGTGCCCGGCTTGAGCGCCTTGTTTTTGATCAGCGCCACGGCGGTGTTGCCCATCGAACCGGACAGCACCAGGTCCATGCCGCCCTGCACCATCGGGTGTTCCCAGGTGATGAACTGCATGTCTTCGCGCGACAGCGCCTGGTTACGGTCGTAGGTGATGGTCACCCCTTCGTCGTCGCCCAGCGGGAAGCTGGCGTCGAGCATTTTTTCGCTCGGCTTGAGGATCAGCGCGTTTTCCGAATGGTCTTCGCTGTCGATGCCGAACGCGTCGAACAGGGTTTCCATGTAGATCGGCAGGGCGAATTGATCGTCTTGCTCAAGGATGTCTTCAACCAGTGCATCACCTTCGCCCGCGCCGCCGGAATTGAGTTCCAGCAGGCGGTCGCGGCCGGTGTGCAGCTCCTGTTCCAGGCGCTCGCGCTCGGCACGGGCCTCGTCGATCAGGGCTTGCCACTCGCCGTCGTCGGCATTTTCGAGCAGCGGCAGCAGGCGCGGGCCAAACGTGTGCTGCAAGGCGTTGCCGGTCGGGCAGGTGTTGAGGAACGCGTTCAGCGCTTCGTGATACCACTGGAACAGACGCTCTTGCGGGCTGGTTTCCAGGTAAGGCACGTGCAATTCGATCACATGTTTCTGGCCGATCCGGTCCAGACGACCGATGCGCTGTTCCAGCAGGTCGGGGTGGGACGGCAGGTCGAACAGCACCAAATGGTGGGAGAACTGGAAGTTGCGGCCTTCACTGCCGATTTCCGAGCAGATCAGCACTTGGGCGCCAAATTCTTCATCGGCAAAGTACGCGGCGGCGCGGTCACGCTCAAGGATATTCATACCCTCGTGGAACACCGTGGCCGGGATGCCCGAGCGCACGCGCAAGGCGTCTTCCAGGTCCATGGCGGTTTCGGCGTGGGCGCAGATCACCAGTACTTTGGTGCGCTTGAGCATTTTAAGCTGGTCGATCAGCCACTCAACCCGTGGGTCGAAGCGCCACCAGCGGTTTTCTTCGTCGACGTCCGGCTGCGCCTGAAAGCTGACTTCCGGGTACAGCTCGGCGTGTTCACCCAGCGGCAATTCGAGGTATTCGTCCGGGTTCGGCAGCGGATAGGCGTGCAGCTTGCGCTCCGGGAAGCCTTGCACGGCGGCGCGGGTGTTGCGAAACAGCACGCGGCCGTGCCGTGGCGGTCGAGCAGCTCACGCACCAGGCGCGCGCTGGCTTCGGTGTCGCCATCGTTGACGGCGGTGAGCAATGCTTCACCCTCATCACCCAGGAAACCCTGGATGGTTTTGTGTGCGGTCGGTGACAGGCGGCCCTTGTCCAGCAGCTCCTGCACGGCTTCGGCCACCGGGCGATAATTTTCGCTTTCGGCGCGGAAGGCTTTTACGTCATGGAAGCGGTTCGGGTCGAGCAGGCGCAGGCGCGCGAAGTGGCTGTCCTGGCCGAGTTGTTCCGGGGTGGCGGTCAGCAGCAGCACGCCCGGGATGACTTCGGCGAGTTGTTCGACCAGCGAATATTCCGCGCTGGCTTTTTCTTCGTGCCACACCAAATGGTGGGCTTCATCGACCACCAGCAAGTCCCAACCGGCGGCAAACAGCGCGTCCTGGGCTTTTTCGTCGTCGACCAGCCACTCCAGCGCCACCAGGGCGAGCTGGGTGTCTTCGAACGGGTTGGTGGCATCGCTTTCGATAAAACGTTCTTCGTCGAACAGCGCCACTTGCAGGTTGAAGCGGCGGCGCATCTCAACCAGCCACTGGTGCTGCAGGTTTTCCGGCACCAGTATCAGCACGCGGTTGGCGCGGCCCGAGAGCAACTGGCGATGGATCACCAAGCCGGCTTCAATGGTCTTGCCCAGGCCCACTTCGTCAGCCAGCAACACCCGCGGTGCGATACGGTCAGCGACTTCGCGGGCGATGTGCAATTGGTGCGCAATCGGTTGTGCACGCACGCCACCCAAGCCCCACAGCGCGGACTGCAACTGGCGGCTGGTATGTTCCAGTGTGTGGTAACGCAGCGAGAACCAGGCCAGCGGGTCGATTTGCCCGGCGAACAGGCGGTCGCTGGCCAAGCGGAACTGGATGAAGTTGGAGAGTTGGGTTTCCGGCAGCGTGACCTGCTCGTTCTGCCCATTGAGGCCGTGGTAAACCAGCAAGCCGTCGACGTCGTCGACTTCCTGTACGGTCATTTTCCAGCCTTCGAAATGGGTGATGCTGTCACCCGGCGAAAACCTCACGCGAGTGAGGGGCGCATTCCGTAGCGCATACTGGCGAGTGTCGCCAGTGGCCGGATAGAGCACGGTCAACAAGCGGCCGTCCTGTGCCAGAACGGTGCCTAACCCCAGCTCTGCTTCGCTGTCACTAATCCAGCGTTGCCCCGGTTGATACTGCTGCGCCATGCTGCCTGACTCCCGCCGTGAAAAAGCCGACTATCTTAACGGAACAAGACCCGTAGCCAAAGGACTCTGACAAAAACTACCCTGTTTGTACGGCAGTTCGTAAGCTGGATCGACGGGTGGCGGGCACTGACGAGTGTCGACTCGGTCACAGCTTGGCGACTCTGTGCTCAAGTCGCCCAGTTAACCGCCGACAGCCTGTTGATCAGGAGAGTAATTATTATGCTGCCACCCATGCTGCCCGTCAGTGTTGTACCGGTCACGTCGCAACTTGACCCGGTGCGCCAGAAGCCGGATATCCCGCCCGTGGTGCCAGTACAACCAGGCTCCAACGAAAGTACCATCGACTTGAAAAATGGCGACGCCGAGCAGTCGACGTATCTTCTTCGCGAAGAACAACGCCGCCAGCAAGAACAGCAGAAACGCCGTCGCGAAGCCGAAGAAGATCCCGAGCAGCACTTGGCGATTCCCGGCGATGTGCTAAACGCCGATAACACCGTGCCGGTGGTGCCGCTGATCGAAGATGCGCCGCGCCAGGGCTTGTGGGTGGACGTCGAGGTTTAACCGCTCTGAGGCGCCTCTACGGTCGAGGATTTTTACCCGCGCATTTGCCGTTGGGCGGGGCAGGCCGCATTATTGAGTTATTCCCGCCACAAACTAAGCCAAGCCATGAGTGATGACGACAAGCTGATCGACCTGAATGCCGAACGTGCCAAACGTGTGCATGACCTGAATGACAAGCGCCTGAACGAGGTGCGCCAAGCGTTTGAGCATGCGATGCCGCTTGGCAGCGTTAAGAAAAAGTCGAAGAAAAAGCCGAAAAAGCGTTGAAACAACCTGCATCTGTTGATGCAGGTCAGTTATCGCCCTTCTTTACGCCCCGTTGCGGGCGACATTGATCCCCGTCAATTTTTCAATCTGCGTTCTCCATTAACTTAGCCCTATCGCAACAGGGCACGAGCAGGAGGCCGGTCATGTTCTTCGATAACGTGGTATTTGCCGGGGTACTGACTGTCAGCCTCATGCTGATGTTTTTTGTAGGGTTTGGAGTTTTTATCTGGAAGGACGCTAACAAGCGCAAACAACCGTAAGTCTTTCTGGTATGTGAGCACGCAAGGCATTTTGGGCAACTTCGGTTGCCCTTTTTTTTGCCTGTTTTTTAGTCGGGTATGGCCAGGCGCTTAACTGACAGGCAAAAAAAAGGCGCGATCCTCATTGAGGTCGCACCTTGTTTTTCAGCCGTAGTCTGTCAACTGCCCAATGCCTTGGACGCCAGCCAGAACAACCCGGCCGACAGGCCAACGGTTGCCGGCAGGGTCAACACCCACGCCATCAGAATTGTCTTCACGGTGCCACCTTGCAGCCCGCTCTTGTTGGCCACCATGGTCCCGGCAACACCCGACGACAGCACGTGCGTCGTGGACACCGGCAGGCTGAAGATGTTGGCCAGGCCAATCATGCTTGCGGTCGTGATCTGCGCCGACATGCCCTGCGCATAGGTCATGCCCTGCTTGCCGATCTTCTCGCCAATGGTCAGTACCACACGCTTCCAGCCGACCATGGTGCCCAGGCCCAAGGCCAGTGCAACGGCAAGGATCACCCAGAACGGTGCGTATTCAGTGGTGGCGGTCAGGTCTTTACGCAGCTTGTCGAGGTCAGCCTTGTCACGCGCATCCAGGCCCGGCAGCTTGCTGACTTTTTTCGCGGTGTCGTCCAGGCAGAGCAGGTAACGACGCACTTCGATGCGCTGATCCGACGTCAGGGAATGGTAGTCGGAGACGCCTTTCAACGTGTCGACCAGTGCATTGATGGTCGGCTCGGTCTGCTGCGGATTGCAGCGGAACTTGCCCGGCAAGTCGTCTTTCACGCTTTTGCCCAGCGCCAGAAACTCGCCGAGGCTTGCGTTGTTACGCTCATAGAACTGACTCAAGTGCACGGTAGCGTCGCGGGTACGTTCGATCTGGTAGGTGGTGGTGCCCAGGTCGAGTACGAACTGCGCGGGCACAATACCGATCAGCACCAGCATGATCAGGCCGATGCCTTTTTGACCATCGTTGGAGCCGTGCACGAAGCTGACCGCCATCGCCGAAATCACCAGTACCAAGCGGTTCCAGAACGGCGGGTGCTTCTTGTCGTCAAGCTTGCGGCGCTGGTCCGGCGTCTTGTGCATCTTCGACAGCGGTCGCCACCATTTCAGGGCGAGCAGCACCAGGGCCGCGACCAGGAAACCGGCCATCGGCGAGAACACCAGGGACGCACCGATATCGACGGCTTTCTGCCAGTTAACACCGTCAGCCAGCGGAATGTCGTTGATCAGGGCATTCGCCAGGCCAACACCGAGGATCGAGCCGATCAGCGTGTGAGAACTGGAGGCCGGAATACCGAAGTACCAGGTGCCCAGGTTCCAGGTGATCGCCGCTGCCAATAATGAGAAGACCATAGCCAAACCATGGCCGGTGTTCACATTGATCAGCAACTCAACCGGCAGCAAATGCACGATGGCGTAGGCGACACCGACACCACCGAGCAACACGCCGAGGAAGTTGAATACCCCGGAGAAGAACACGGCCAGGTGCGGCGGCATGGCTTTGGTATAGATGACTGTGGCCACCGCGTTAGCGGTGTCATGAAAGCCATTGATGAACTCGAAGGCGAGGACAAAGGCCAGGGCGAGCAACAGGCTCACTAGAACCCACGCATCCAGTCCGCTGAATAAATCGATCATGAAGGTTTTCTGACCCGGTCGTAAGGGGGCGCGATTATGCCAGAAAACCTCGGTAATCGATGCACTAGCTGCTCATCGGTAACAATCTTCACTGAAAAAAACGTGACAAAAGGGCCGCATCCCAACGTTTTCGGGGGGTTGGCAAGTCTTTGATTTATAAAGCACAGCGCCAGAAAGGCGAGGTTTTATGACGCAATTGTGACGTTTGAAACATTTGTACGAAATTTCGCTTGGGGCGGTAGGGTGTTTAGAGAACCCTGCTGGCAACGCGCCAGCAGTGGTTGCAAAACCGCATGCCGAACCCGCGTGTTGAGGATTAGTCGGTCTTGAGTTCCTGCTCGATTTTTTGGATTTCCTGGGCAAAGGCCTGGTCGAGCAAGCTGGCTCGCTTGCGCCAAGGCTTGCGCTCGGGCTCTGGCTGAGCGGCGTAGGTGGTGACTTCCCCGCCGTAAACGTCCTTGTAACGTTGCTCCTGGCGCTCAAGTTCCGCGCGCAGTTCGTCTTTCGTCACAGTATTACCTAATTCAGTTGAGTGTATTTGATGTGCAGCGTCATGCCTGAAAGTCGCCCTCGGGGCATTTCAAGTTGAACGCTGTAGCCGTTCAAGTTTGGAAGCAGGGCCAAAAGGTCATGTCGTTTAATCGAATGCTTGTGACTGACATGCCGGCCGTTTGCACGTCTGGCGAGCTCCACTCCCGATAATCATACCGGGCTGACCTCTGCACACGCTGCATTATAGCGGCGCATTTGAATAACACTATCATGATTAACTTAAAAAACGTCAATCTCGCGTGAGGGTTTTGTTACATACAGAAGCAAGTAGTTACGCAGAGCGCTGGCACAAGTTCCGTCGACTTTCTAAATGTGCGCGTGAGTGCATAAAGTTTATAGCGCCATCAGGCAATTCTAAAACTTGGCTGTGGGCGGTAAATTGCGATAATCGACTGATCGTCCGATAATCGCCCAATGTCGCAGGCCCGCGCCTTGTACATCCCGACCTGCGCGGCTTGTAATAGCGGCCAACCCTCCCGGCGGTTGAAAACAAGAGAAAGGAACCCCTGAATGAACGATCAATTGCGCAACTCCTTCGCGTCAGTAGCGCCGCCGATCGTGGCGTCACCGGCCAAGCGCATCCAGGCGTTTACCGGTGACCCGGACTTCATGACTTCTCTGGCGCGTGGCCTGGCCGTGGTGCAGGCGTTCCAGGAACGCAAGCGGCACCTGACCATCGCGCAGATCAGCCACCGCACCGAAATCCCCCGCGCCGCCGTACGACGTTGCCTGCATACCTTGATCAAACTCGGCTACGCAACCACCGACGGGCGCACCTATTCGTTGTTGCCCAAGGTGCTGACGCTGGGGCACGCCTATTTATCGTCCACGCCATTGGCCGTATCGGCCCAGCCGTATCTGGACCGCATGAGTGAGCAACTGCACGAAGCCTGCAACATGGCGACCCTGGAGGGCGATGACATCTTGTATATCGCCCGTTCAGCCACCACCCAGCGCCTGATTTCGGTGGACTTGTCGGTAGGCGGGCGGTTGCCGGCGTATTGCACGTCCATGGGCCGTATCCTGCTGGCGGCGCTGGATGACGCCTCGCTGCAGGACTACCTTGACCACGCTGACCTGCCGACCAAGACCAGCCGCACGTTGACCACGCCCCAAGCGCTGTTCGAGTGCCTGCAACAAGTGCGTCAGCAGGGCTGGTGCGTGGTCGATCAGGAACTCGAACAAGGCCTGCGTTCCATCGCGGTGCCGGTGTACGACGCCTCCGGCCAAGTGCTCGCCGCGCTCAACGTCAGCACTCACGCCGCCAGGGTCAGCCGCAGCGAATTGGAGCAACGTTTCCTGCCGAGCATGCTCAGTGCCAGTCGCGAGCTGAGTGCGCAACTGTTTGCCTAAGCTGTTCGGTGACCGCACAGATCCACGCGTGATCAATTGACGATGTTCCGCCTGGCTTATTAAGGTGCGGCAGCGCTATCAGCGTTGCCCCAATAATAATGACGACTTCAAGTCGTTGGCCCGCCCATCGGTGTGGAAATAACAATAATGAGTCAGCCCTCTGTCGGTACTAACCTGGACGTACAGTCCTTTATCAATGCCCAGCCGCTGTCACGCTACCAGTGGCGCGTGGTTATTCTGTGTTTCCTGATCGTTTTTCTCGATGGCCTCGACACCGCTGCCATGGGCTTTATCGCGCCCGCGCTGTCGCAGGATTGGGGCATCGATCGCGCCAGCCTCGGCCCGGTGATGAGCGCCGCGTTGATCGGCATGGTTTTCGGCGCACTCGGCTCTGGCCCGCTGGCCGACCGGTTCGGTCGCAAAGTGGTGTTGGTGGGCGCGGTGCTGGTGTTTGGTGCCTTCAGCCTGGCGTCGGCCTACAGCGCTAATGTTGACCAGTTGCTGGTGTTGCGCTTCCTCACCGGGCTGGGCCTGGGCGCCGGTATGCCCAACGCCACCACACTGCTGTCCGAATACACCCCTGAGCGCCACAAGTCGTTGCTGGTGACCAGCATGTTCTGCGGCTTCAACCTGGGCATGGCCGGTGGCGGGTTTATCTCGGCCAAGCTGATCCCGGCGTTCGGCTGGCATAGCTTGCTGCTGATCGGCGGCATTCTGCCGTTGATGCTGGCGGTGGTATTGCTGGTGTGGTTGCCGGAGTCGGCGCGTTACCTGGTGGTGCGCAATCGTGGCACCGACAAAGTGCGCAATGCGCTGTCGCCCATCGAGCCCGTCAGCGTTGCCCAAGCCAGCAGTTTCAGCGTGCCCGAGCAAACGACCGTCAAGGCGCGCAACGTGTTCGCGGTGATTTTCTCCGGCACCTACAGCGCCGGCACCTTGTTGTTGTGGCTCACCTATTTCATGGGCCTGGTGATTGTTTACCTGCTGACCAGTTGGCTGCCGACCCTGATGCGTGACAGCGGCGCGAGCATGCAGCAGGCCGCGTTTATCGGCGCATTGTTCCAGTTGGGCGGCGTGTTAAGCGCCGTCGGCGTGGGCTGGGCCATGGACCGTTTCAATCCGCACAAGGTCATCGGCACTTTTTACCTGTTGGCCGGGGTATTTGCCTACGCGGTCGGGCAGAGCCTGGGCAATATCACCGTGCTCGCGACGCTGGTGCTGATCGCCGGCATGTGCGTCAACGGTGCGCAGTCGGCGATGCCGTCCCTTGCTGCGCGTTTTTACCCGACCCAGGGCCGCGCCACTGGCGTGTCGTGGATGCTCGGCATCGGCCGCTTCGGCGCCATCCTCGGCGCCTGGATGGGCGCGACCTTGCTTGGCCTCGGCTGGAACTTTGAACAGGTGCTGACCGCGCTGGTGGTGCCGGCAGCGCTGGCCACTGCAGCGGTTGTGATCAAAGGCATGGTCAGCCACGCCGACGCCACCTGAGGGCTGGTGCGGGAGAGGGCTTGCTCCCTCGCGCATTTAAACCAGATTCGCACCGAGGATTATCCGTTCGATAATCGAACGCTGAGTCGATTATCGGATTGTTTGGCCCATTTGCCCGGCTTAACCTTGGTTCACTTCGGCGCCACCTCAGCGCCTTTTTCGATCCACACCGGGAGCCCGAACCCCATGGCTGAAATTCTTGCGCTGCGTGACGCGGTGAAGCAATTGGTGAACGACGGCGATACCGTCGCACTCGAAGGCTTCACCCATTTGATCCCTACGGCAGCGGGTCATGAAATCATTCGTCAGGGCAAGAAAGACCTGACGCTGGTGCGTATGACGCCTGACCTGATCTACGACCAGTTGATCGGTGCCGGGTGCGCCCGCAAGCTGATTTTCTCGTGGGGCGGCAACCCGGGCGTCGGCTCCTTGCATCGCCTGCGCGACGCGGTCGAGAAGCAGTGGCCGCAGCCGCTGGAAATCGAAGAACACAGCCACGCCGACCTTGCCAATGCCTACGTCGCCGGCGCTTCGGGCCTGCCATTCGCGGTGCTGCGGGCCTACGCAGGCTCCGACCTGCCGAAGGTCAACCCGCTGATCAAAACCGTGACCTGCCCGTTCACCGGCGAAGTGCTCGCGGCGGTGCCCTCGGTGCGCCCGGACATCAGCGTGATCCACGCGCAAAAGGCCGACCGCAAGGGCAACGTGTTGCTCTGGGGCATTCTGGGGGTGCAGAAGGAAGCGGCATTGGCCGCCAAGCGTTGCATCGTCACCGTCGAAGAAATCGTCGACGACCTCAACGCGCCGATGAACAGTTGCGTGCTGCCGACGTGGGCCTTGACTGCGGTGTGCCATGTGCCCGGCGGCGCGCACCCGTCCTACGCACACGGTTACAACGAGCGCGATAACCGCTTCTACCAGGCGTGGGACCCGATCGCTCGTGACCGTGAGACCTTTACCGCCTGGATCGACGAGTACATCCACGGCACCGCCGACTTCAGTGAATTCCAGGCCAAGCTGGCCGCCGCGCAGGAGGCCCAGTAATGGCTTATTCGACCAATGAAATGATGACCGTGGCCGCCGCGCGCCGCCTCAAAAACGGCGCGGTGTGCTTCGTCGGCATCGGCCTGCCGTCCAAAGCCGCCAACCTCGCGCGCCTGACCTCGTCGCCGGACGTGGTGTTGATCTACGAGTCTGGCCCGATTGGCGCCAAGCCCTCGGTGCTGCCGCTGTCCATCGGCGACGGCGAATTGGCGGAAACCGCTGACACCGTCGTGCCCACCGGCGAGATTTTTCGCTACTGGCTGCAAGGCGGGCGCATCGATGTGGGGTTTCTCGGCGCCGCTCAAGTCGACCGTTTCGGCAATATCAACACCACCGTGGTCGGCGATTATCACCAGCCTAAAGTGCGCTTGCCGGGTGCCGGCGGCGCACCGGAGATCGCCGGTTCCGCCAAGAGCGTGCTGATTATTCTCAAGCAATCGTCGCGCTCGTTTGTCGACAAGCTGGACTTCATCACCTCCGTCGGCCACGGCGAAGGCGGCGATTCACGCAAACGCCTGGGCCTGCCGGGTGCAGGTCCCGTAGGGATTATTACCGACCTGTGCATCATGGAGCCGGAAGAGGGCACTCATGAGTTCGTCGTCACCGCGCTGCACCCAGGCGTTACACGCGAGCAAGTGGTGGCGGCCACCGGTTGGGCGATTCGTTTTGCCGAGCAACTGACCACCACGGCCGAGCCCACCGACATCGAACTGACGGCCCTGCGTGATCTTGAAGCACGCACTGCCGCCGCCCATGGCCAAGCCCCCGGAGAAGCCTGATGCGCGAGGTATTTATCTGTGATGCGATTCGCACGCCCATCGGCCGCTTTGGCGGTGGCCTCTGCAGCGTACGCGCCGATGACTTGGCGGCCCTGCCGATCAAGGCATTGATCGAGCGCAACCCCTCGGTGGATTGGCAGGCAGTCGACGAAGTGTTCCTCGGCTGCGCCAACCAGGCCGGTGAAGACAACCGCAACGTCGCACGCATGGCGCTGTTGCTCGCCGGCCTGCCGGAAAGCGTGCCGGGTGTGACCCTCAACCGTTTGTGCGCTTCGGGCATGGACGCCATCGGCACTGCGTTTCGCGCCATCGCCAGCGGCGAAATGGAGCTGGCGATTGCCGGTGGCGTCGAGTCGATGTCCCGCGCGCCGTTCGTTATGGGCAAAGCCGACGCGGCGTTTTCACGCAACATGAAGCTGGAAGACACCACCATCGGCTGGCGTTTTATCAACCCGTTGATGAAAGCCCAATACGGTGTGGACGCCATGCCGCAGACCGCCGATAACGTCGCCGATGACTTCAAGGTGTCGCGCGCCGACCAGGACGCTTTTGCCCTGCGCAGCCAGCAACGCACCGCCGCTGCGCAAGCCGCCGGGTTCTTCGCCGAAGAGATCGTGCCGGTACGGGTGGCGCATAAAAAAGGCGAAACACTGGTCGATCAGGATGAGCACCCAAGAGACACCACACTGGAGGCCCTGAGCAAACTCAAACCGGTGAACGGCGCGGACAAAACGGTGACCGCCGGCAATGCCTCCGGTGTGAACGACGGCGCGGCGGCGTTGATTCTGGCGTCTGCCGACGCGGTAAAAAAACATGGCCTGACCGCCCGCGCCCGCGTGTTGGGCATGGCCAGCGCCGCTGTCGCACCGCGGGTAATGGGGATTGGCCCGGTGCCGGCGGTACGCAAATTGGTGGAGCGCCTGGGCTTGGCGATCAGTGACTTTGATGTGATCGAACTCAACGAAGCATTCGCCAGCCAAGGCCTGGCGGTGCTGCGCGAGCTGGGCATCGCCGATGATGCGCCGCAGGTCAATCCGAACGGCGGTGCTATCGCCCTCGGCCATCCGTTGGGCATGAGCGGCGCGAGGCTGGTGTTGACAGCTCTGCATCAGTTGGAAAAAACCGGCGGCCGCAAAGGCCTGGCGACGATGTGTGTGGGCGTCGGCCAAGGCTTGGCCTTGGCGATTGAACGGATCTAACAAGAGAGGATTGCTGCATGAGTGACAAGCCCGGATACCGGCGCCCGCAAGCGGGCACTCAACCTGATTACCTGCACCCGGCCTACCAGTCGACGAACCTGCGTTCGCCGTCCCAGCCGTTGGTGTTTCTGCCGCATTCGTTGTCGGAAATCACCGGCCCGAGCATCGGCGCCGAGCGGATTGCCGATAAAGACAACGACCTGACGGCCCAGCACGAAGGCGAGCCGCAGGGCGAGCGCATCATCATTCATGGTCGTGTGCTGGATGAAAACGGCCTGCCGCTGCCGGGTATTCTGGTGGAGATCTGGCAGGCCAACGCCGCCGGTCGCTACAACCACCAGCGCGACCTGCACGATGCGCCGCTGGACCCGAATTTTACCGGCACCGGCCGCACCGTCACCGACGCCGACGGTTGGTATCAATTCCAGACCATCAAGCCCGGCGCCTACCCGTGGGGCAACCACCACAACGCGTGGCGCCCGGCGCATATCCATTTTTCGCTGTTCGGCCCGAGTGTGCTGACGCGCTTGGTCACGCAGATGTATTTTCCCGGCGACCCGCTGCTGGAATACGACCCGATCTATAACTGCGTACCGGACACCTCGGCCAAGCAGCGCCTGATCGCGCGCTTCGACCTGGAAAAAACCATTCCTTCCTATGCCCTCGGCTACCGCTGGGACATCGTCCTGCGCGGCCGCGACGCCACGCCGATGGAGAAGTGAGATGACCCTTAATGCGACCACGTCCCACACCGTTGGGCCGTATTACCACATCGGCCTGACCTGGCTGAACCGCGAAGACCTGACCGTACCGGCGACCCTCGGTGAGCGCGTAGCGATCAGCGGGCAAGTGCGCGACGGCAACGGTGATGTCGTCAACGACGCGATGCTCGAAGTCTGGCAGGCGAATGCCGCCGGCAAGTACGACCACCCTGAAGACGAGCAAGACAAAGCCTGTGACCCGAACTTCGAAGGCTTCGGCCGGGTGCCGGTGGACGCCGAAGGGCGTTTTCGCTTTACCACGATCAAGCCGGGCAGCGTGCCGGGTTTGAAAGGCACGACTCAGGCGCCGCACCTGGTGGTGTTGGTGTTTGCCCGTGGGCTGGTGAAACACTTGCTGACGCGGATTTATTTCGACGGTGAGGCGTTGAATGGTGATGACCCATTGCTGGCGTGTGTACCGGCAGCGCGGCGCAGCACCTTGATTGCCCGGCAGGATGCGGCAGGTGTGCACCAGTGGGATGTGGTGTTGCAGGGCACAGACGAGGAGACCGTGTTTTTCGACTATTGAGTTGGCTTGAGATCGCATCGGGAGCAAGCCCCCTCCCACATTTGAATGCATTCCCAGCTCCACACGCAGGAAGGCCTGGTGAATGTGAGCAGGTCAAAATGTGGGAGGGGGCTTGCTCCCGATGAGGCCCTCTCAGGCAACCCATAGCCAAAAGTCTGCTTGCGGAACGTGGTTGTTGCAAAGTATGTCTAGGCTATAACCGTTCCCTCAGAGTAAAAAAAATGACAACAACAACCAGTCACTACACCGGAGAAGAGCGCCGAAAACGAATTTTTGCGATTGTCGGTGCGTCCTCCGGCAACCTCGTCGAATGGTTCGACTTCTACGTCTACGCGTTCTGCGCGATTTACTTCGCCCCGGCATTTTTCCCGTCGGACAACCCTACGGTGCAACTGCTCAACACCGCCGGTGTGTTCGCCGCCGGTTTCTTGATGCGGCCTATCGGCGGCTGGCTGTTTGGCCGGGTGGCCGACAAGCACGGGCGCAAAAACTCGATGATGATCTCGGTGCTGATGATGTGCGCCGGGTCCCTGGTCATCGCCTTTTTGCCAACCTACAAAGACATTGGCGCCTGGGCACCGGCCTTGCTGCTGGCCGCGCGCTTGTTCCAAGGCCTGTCGGTGGGCGGCGAATACGGCACCACCGCCACCTACATGAGCGAAGTCGCGCTCAAGGGCCAGCGCGGCTTCTTCGCCTCGTTCCAATACGTCACCCTGATCGGCGGCCAGTTGCTGGCGGTGCTGGTGGTCGTGATCCTGCAACAGTTTCTCAGCGAAGACGAACTGCGCGCCTGGGGCTGGCGGATTCCGTTCGTGATCGGTGCGATTGCGGCGGTGATCTCGCTGTTGCTGCGCCGTACCCTGAAGGAAACCACCAGCAAGGAAACGCGCCAGGACAAGGACGCCGGCAGCATTGCCGCGCTGTTCCGTGACCACAAGACAGCGTTCATCACCGTGCTCGGCTACACCGCCGGCGGCTCGCTGATTTTTTACACGTTTACCACCTACATGCAGAAATACCTGGTGAACACCGCCGGGATGCACGCCAAGACCGCCAGCTACATCATGACCGGCGCGCTGTTCCTCTACATGTGCATGCAACCGCTGTTCGGCATGCTGGCGGACAAGATCGGCCGACGTAACTCGATGCTGTGGTTCGGCGCGCTGGGCACCCTGTGCACGGTGCCGATTTTGCTCAGCCTGAAAACCGTCAGCAGCCCGTTCCTGGCCTTTGTGCTGATCACCCTGGCGTTGGCCATCGTCAGTTTCTACACCTCGATCAGCGGCTTGGTGAAGGCGGAAATGTTCCCGCCGCAAGTGCGCGCACTCGGTGTGGGCCTGGCGTACGCGGTGGCCAATGCGATTTTTGGCGGCTCGGCGGAATATGTGGCGTTGGGCCTTAAATCCCTGGGCATGGAAAACACCTTTTACTGGTACGTCACGGCGATGATGGCGGTGGCGTTCCTGTTCAGTTTGCGCCTGCCCAAGCAGGCGGCTTATTTGCACCACGATCTGTAAGGGATGAGTTATGACGCTGCGCACGAGCAATCAGCTGTTCGACGCTTACTTCACGGCTGACAGCATGGCCGAAGTGTTCTGCGACCAAGGGCGCCTGCAGGGCATGCTGGATTTCGAGGCCGCGCTGGCGCGTGCCGAGGCCAAGGTCGGGTTGATCCCGCAGGCCTCCGTCGCACCGATCGCCCAAGCCTGCCTTGCGTCTTTGTACGACGTGGATGCGCTTGGCGAGGCGATTGCCACGGCCGGCAACTCGGCGATTCCACTGGTGAAGGCGCTCGGCAAGCTGATTGCCAGTGAAGACGTCGACGCCGAGCGCTACGTGCATGTGGGCGCCACCAGCCAGGATGTGATGGACACTGGCCTTGTTCTGCAACTGCGGCGCGCGATTGAACTGATCGACACTGACCTGGCGCAATTGGGCGACGTACTTGCGGCGCAGGCCCAGCGTTATGCGAGCGTGCCACTGGCTGGTCGCACGTGGTTGCAGCACGCCACGCCGGTCACCTTGGGGATGAAAATCGCCGGTTGGCTGGGGGCCGTGACGCGCAGCCGCCAGCGCCTGGCCGAGCTGAAGCCACGCGTGCTGGTCGTGCAATTTGGCGGTGCGTCCGGAACCCTCGCAGCGCTCGGCGAACAGGCGATGCGGGTGGCTGAGGCGCTGGCGGCGGAGCTGCAACTGGGTATGCCCGAGCAACCCTGGCACACCCAGCGTGATCGGTTGGTGGAGTTCGCCAGCGTGCTTGGCTTGATCGCCGGCAGCTTGGGCAAAGTCGGCCGCGATATAAGCCTGCTGATGCAGACCGAAGCGGCGGAAGTCTTTGAGCCGTCAGCACCGGGCAAAGGCGGTTCCTCGACCATGCCGCACAAACGCAACCCGGTGGGCGCCGCCGTGTTGATCAGCGCCGCCACGCGTGTGCCGGGCCTGGTCGCCACGATGTTCAGCGCCATGCCCCAGGAGCACGAGCGCAGCCTGGGCCTGTGGCATGCCGAATGGGAAACCCTGCCGCAGATTTGCCGGCTGGTGTCCGGCGCCTTGCACCAGGCGTTGCTGGTGAGTGAAGGCCTGGAAGTCGACCCCGAGCGCATGGCACACAACCTTGATTTGACCCAAGGCCTGGTGCAGGCCGAAGCCGTCAGCATCGTGCTTGCCCAACGCCTGGGCCGCGAAACCGCGCACCATCTGTTGGAACAGTGCTGCAAGCGTGCGGTCGCAGAAGGGCGGCATCTGCGCGCGGTACTGGCGGACGAGCCGCAGGTGTGTGCCGAGCTGTCGCCGGCTGACCTGGACCGCCTGCTGGACCCGGCCCACTATTTGGGCCAGGCGCGTACGTGGGTCACTCGCGCGGTGGCCGAACACTTTGCATTGACCGCCTGACTGCCTGACGCCAAAAGGAGACCGCTGTGGCATTTATACAACTCGCCGAGGGCGAACTGCACTACCAACTGAATGGGCCTGTGGATGCGCCAGTGTTGGTGCTGTCCAACTCGTTGGGCACTGACTTGCATATGTGGGACATCCAGATCCCGGCCTTCACCGAGCATTTTCGCGTGCTGCGGTTCGACACCCGTGGCCACGGCAAATCCTTGGTGACCGAGGGGCCGTACAGCATTGAGCAACTCGGGCATGACGTGATCGCGCTGTTGGATGCCTTGGGCATTCAGCGTGCGCATTTTTGCGGGCTGTCCATGGGCGGCTTGATCGGCCAATGGCTGGGCATCAACGCGGGTGAGCGCCTGCACCGGCTGGTGATCTGCAACAGCGCTGCCAAAATCGGCACGCCCGAGGTCTGGAACCCACGCATTGAAACGGTGTTGCGCGACGGCGCGGCCGCCATGGTCGCCCTGCGCGATGCGTCGATTGCGCGCTGGTTTACCGCCGATTTCGCTGCGGCGAATCCGCATCAGGCCAAGCAGATTACCGACATGCTCGCGGCCACAAATCCCCAAGGCTATGCGGCCAACTGCGCAGCGGTACGCGACGCGGATTTCCGCGAGCAATTGTCATCGATCAAAGCGCCGACCCTGGTGATCGCCGGCAGTGAAGACGCGGTCACGCCGCCCGCCGGTAGCCACCTTATTCAGGCTCAAGTGCAGGGCGCCGAGTACGCTGAGTTTTATGCGGCGCACTTGTCGAGCGTCCAGGCCGGCGCTGCGTTCAGCCAGCGCGTGCTGGAATTTTTGCTGGCGCGTTGACCCGCCTGAACCTGTGGCGAGGGGCTTGCTCGCCACAAGGTTGTTCCGGTTTTTTTGTTGCCCGGTTTGTTAAGGAGTTTTTGTGGACGAGAAACAACGTTATGCCGACGGCCTGCAAGTGCGCCGCGAAGTGCTGGGCGACGCGCATGTCGACCGCAGCCTGAATGCCCTGACCGAGTTCAATAGCGAGTTTCAGGAAATGATCACCCGCCACGCCTGGGGTGACATCTGGACCCGCCCCGGCCTGCCTCGGCATACCCGCAGCCTGATCACCATCGCCATGCTGATCGGGATGAACCGCAGCGAAGAACTCAAGCTGCACCTGCGTGCGGCCGCCAGCAATGGCGTAACCCGCGCCGAGATCAAGGAAGTGCTGATGCAAAGCGCGATTTACTGCGGGATTCCGGCGGCGAACGCGACGTTTCACCTCGCCGAGTCAGTGTGGGATGAGCTGGGTGTTGAGTCTCGCGAATAGGGCTTAGCGCGAATCGGCATCCCACACCCAGTTCCACACACCCGGCAGATGCACCGGCTCATTCACATCCTTCACCGTGCGCGCCAGCGCGCGCGCTCCAGTGCGGCGTGGTCGGTGTAGAACGGTTCGGTGGCGGTTTTAATGCCGTTGATGCGGGCGCTGTCCATCAGGATTTGCAGGTATTCCTGTAAATGCCGCGCGGTGTAGCGGTTGATGTCGTGGAAGGTCACCACCACCGGTATCACGCCATCCACCGTCGGCAACTCGCCCAGCGCGATGTGCTCGCGGACCACCGACAGTTGCCGATACAAATTGGCGCGGCGCCGCGGGCTGCCGTTGAAACCCCAGATTTTGCCGTCATTCGCACTCAGGTCGGTGAGCAGCACCTGCATGCCGTGGCGCCGGTAAGCGGCGAAGGTGCGCTTGTCGTAGTTCCAGAAGGGTGGGCGCACCAGCACAGGCGAGGTGCCGGTGATCGCGGCAATATGCGCTGCACCCACGGTGAGCGTGCGTTCCAGCTCGGCGTCATTCAGCCAGCGGTGGTTGGTGTGAAACGCCGTGGCGGTGTGGAAGGCGAGGATATGGCCAGCGGCGTATTCACGCTGCAGGGTCTTTTGGCCGCGAGGGCTGCCGCCGGAACGCGAGCCTTCAGTCTGCACGAAGAACACCGCCTTGATGCCCGGCAATACCGGGTTGTGCGCCAGGTCGGCGACCACCGAACGTGTTGGGTTGTTGTAGCCTGACGCGCTGGGGCCGTCATCGAAGGTCAATAGAAACCGGATCGGCGCTTGGGCCTGCAGGCGTTGTTCGGTCTGCGCTGTCAGGGCGATGGGCGCGCCGATGCAGCCGCTGAGCAGGATCGACAGAATGACAATGAGGTAGTTCATGGCGGCCTGGGCTAAGAAAGGTTGATCCGCGTCGATGAGCTCCCTGCGCCGACCGAAAGGCGCGAGAACAATACAGCATGATCGTGCCCGCCTTCACGGCTAAAACGTGCCGATAGTCTTAAAGGCGCAGGTTTAGGTTTGTTGCTGGGCTTTATCCCAAACCGAACGCGTTCAACTGTGGCAGCGGGCGTGCTCGCGATGCGGGCACCTTGGCCCATCAGGCACACCGGGTTGATGCCATCGCGAGCAAGCCCGCTGCCACAAAAGCGCTGTTGATCTGGCCGTTTACAGCAGGCTGACGGGGTAGCTGAGGATCAAGCGGTTTTCATCGAATTCATTGTTGCTGTAGTCGCGGCGCATGCTCGAATTGCGCAAGCGCACGGTTAAATTCTTCAGCGCGCCGCTCTGCACCGTGTAGCCCAATTCACTCTCGCGGCCCCATTCCTTGCCGTCGGTGACGGTGCCCGTGTGCACGTTGCTGCCGCTGATATAGCGGTTCATCAGCGTCAGGCCGGGGATGCCCAGTGCGGCAAAGTTGTAGTCGTGGCGCACTTGCCAGGATTTTTCCTCGGCGTTGTCGTAGCTGGAATTGTAACTGTCGTTGGCCAAGGTGCCGCCGCTGGTGCCATTAACGCGCATCCACGCGCTGTTGCCGGTGAGCTTTTGCAGGCCGACATAGAAGGTGTTGCCGCCGTATTTGGCGGAAAACAGGCCGGACCAGGTCTTGTTGTCCAGGCTGCTGGCGCGGGCGCTGCCGTCGTCCTTGCCGTAGAAGAACCCGAGGTTGGCACCCAAGGTCCAGTCGCCCGCGGGCTGGCTGTGGATCAGGTTGACGAACTGCTGGCGGTAGATGTCCTTGAGCTGGGCATTCCACAAGCCGATTTGGGTGCGCTTGTCGTTGAACGCGTATTCGCCACCCTGGAAGTTAAAGCGGTCGGAGGTAAACGCGGGTTTACCGAACATCGACAGCTCGTTCATGCTGCTGTCGTCGCGTGGGCTGTTGGCGCGAAACTGACCGCCATAAAGGGTCAGGCCGGCAATTTCCCTGGAGGTGATTTGCCCGCCGCGCAGGGTTTGCGGCAAGGAGCGGCCATCGTCCGAACGCAGAATGGGCAGCACCGGCATCCATTCGCCGACCTTGACTTCGGTCTTGGAAATACGCGCCTTGAACGCCACGCCCAAGCGCCCGAACTCATCGGCAGGGCGGCCGTCGTGGTCCAGCGGCAGTAACTGTGTACCGCCCGTGCCGCGCCCGCCATCGAGCTTCAACGAATACAGGCCCAGCACATCCACACCGAACCCTAGCGTGCCCTGAGTAAAACCGGACTTGGCATCCAGGATGAAACTTTGCGTCCACTCCTGCGCGCCGCCCTGGGCCTTGGTCGGGTTGGTGTAATTGCGGTTGAAGAAGAAATTGCGCAGGTTGAGAGTGGCGCTGGCGTCTTCGAGAAAGCCGTGTTCTTCGGCAATGACGGGCAAGGCAAAACTGGCGACGGCGGTGGCCAGCAACAGTTGGCGCGGGTGCAAGGTGTTCATGGCGTTGAACCTATTGTTATTGGGGTTATGCAGGTGCGGGCCATGGTGCGCGGCGCTGCAGGCGCGATGAAAGTGGGGCAGGGCGGGTTGTGGGCGATGATCGAACGAATTTGTGCTGCGCTCGGCCCAACAGCTTCAGGTGTTTCGGTAATCAGCGCGCATAAAAAAACCGCTTCCGGTGAGGGAAGCGGTTTGTTTTACAGGCTTGCGATCAGAACAACTTCAGCGGCGGAGCCTGTTCTTTCAACGGCTCGTGCTGCGTGGTCTGCTCGTTCCAGCCACCGCCGAGGGCCTTGTACAGGTTGACCTCTGCGGTCAACTGCGCCAGGCGGTCGGTGATCAGCGATTGCTGGGCACTGAACAGTTGGCGCTGGGCGTCGAGGAACGTCAGGTTGCTGTCGACACCAATGCGGTAGCGGCGCTCGGCCAGGCGGTAGTAATCCTGGTTGGCTGCGACGAAGCCGCGCTGGGCGTCCAGCTGCTGCTTGTAGGTTTCACGCGCGGCGAGACCGTCGGAAACTTCCTGGAAGCCGGTCTGGATCGCCTTCTCGTAGTTCGCCACGTTGATCTCTTTCTGGATCTTCGAGTAGTCCAGGCTTGCGCGCAGGCTACCGGCATTGAAGATCGGGATGTTGATCTGCGGAGCAAACGACCAGGTACCCGAACCGCCTTTGAACAGGCCGCCCAGGTTTGGGCTGGCAGTACCGGCGCTGGCAGTCAGGCTGATGCTCGGGAAGAACGCTGCACGCGCTGCGCCGATATTGGCGTTGGCGGCTTTGAGGTTGTACTCGGCCTGCACAATGTCGGGACGACGTTGCAGCAGGTCCGAAGGCAACCCGGCAGGGACTTCGCTGAGCAGGTCATCGGCCAGCGGCTTGCTGGCGATATTCGCCGGCAGGCCGGTACCCAGCAGCAGCGTCAGGCTGTTTTCGTCCTGCGCCACCTGGCGCGTATAACGCGCCAGTGCCACGCGGGCGTTTTCTACCGAGGTACGCGCCTGGCTGAGGTCGAGGGCCGAGGCCACGCCGACTTCGTTGCTGCGCGAGGTCAGTTTGAAGCTCTGCTCGTAGGCGCCCAAGGTGTCTTGGGTCAGCTTGAGCAGTTCCTTGTCGGCCTGCCAGGTCAGGTAGGCGTTGGCCACACTGGCCACCAGGCTGATCTGGGTGCTGCGACGCGCTTCTTCAGTGGCGAAGTACTTTTGCAGCGCTTCTTCACTCAGGCTGCGCACGCGGCCGAACAGGTCCAGCTCATACGAGCTGATCCCCAAACCGGCCGAATATTGGCTACCGATAGTTGCTTCGCCGGTCTGCGACAGCCTGGCCGGGGTGCGCGAACGGGTGCCGCTGCCGGTGGCCGAGACTGCGGGAACAGGTCGGCGCGCTGGATCTGGTATTGCGCCGCGTAAGCGTCGATGTTCAAGGCCGCAACACGCAGGTCACGGTTGTTCACCAGTGCGGTCTGGATCAGCTGTTGCAGGGCAGGGTCATGGAAAAACTGCTTCCAGCCCTGTTCGGCAGCGGCCTGGCCCGGCGCCTGGGCCGACGAATACGCCGGCCCCTGCGGGAACTGGGCAGCCACCGGCGCCTCGGGGCGCTGATAGTCAGGTATCAGCGAGCAGCCACTGAGCACGAAGGCGGTGACGGCTAGGGAAAGTAGCGACTTGCTCATTGGCCAGCCTCTTTAGGAGTTTCAGTAGTCACCGTCTTTTTACGCGCGCCAATCGACGACACGGTTGCGAAGAACAGTGGCACCCAGAAGATCGCCAGGACGGTGGCGGTGATCATACCGCCAATCACGCCAGTACCGATTGCGTGTTGGCTGCCTGAGCCGGCACCCGACGAGATCGCCAGTGGCAATACGCCGAGGATGAACGCCATGGAGGTCATGATGATAGGCCGCAACCGCATGCGGGACGCCTCGATGGCCGCCTCGACGACGCCTTTGCCTTGCTCATGCAGCTCCTTGGCGAACTCGACAATCAGAATGGCGTTTTTCGCCGCCAGGCCCACCGTCACCAACAAGCCCACCTGGAAGAACACGTCGTTGGACAGGCCACGCATGCTGGTAGCGATCAACGCACCGACAACCCCGAGTGGCACCACCAACACGACAGCGATCGGGATCGACCAGCTTTCGTACAGCGCTGCCAGGCAGAGGAACACCACCAACAGCGACAAGGCGTACAGCGCAGGCGCCTGAGAACCGGACAAACGTTCTTCGTACGACAGGCCCGTCCAGGCGTAACCGACACCCGCTGGCAATTGCTTGGCGAGACGTTCGACTTCGGCCATGGCGTCACCGGTACTGTAGCCCGGCGCCGGCGTACCGAGGATTTCCATCGCCGCTACACCGTTATACCGCGAGAGCTTGGGCGAGCCGAAGATCCACTTGCCGGAGGCGATGGCCGACAACGGCACCATCTTCCCGGAGTCGCTGCGCACGTACCATTTGTTCAGGTCTTCGGGCGACATGCGGCTGGCGGCTTCGCCCTGCACGTAAACCTTCTTCACCCGACCACGGTCGATGAAGTCGTTGACGTAGCTGCCACCCAGGGCAATCGCCAGGGTCTGGTTGATGTTCGACAGCGTAATGCCCTGCGCACTGGCCTTTTCGTCATCGACGGTGAGCTCGTACTGCGGCTCATCGTTCACCCCGTTAGGGCGCACGCCGGCGAGGATTTTGCTCTGCGACGCCATGCCGAGGAACTGGTTACGTGCTTCCATCAGCTTGTCATGGCCGACACCGCCCTGGTCTTGCAGGAACACGTCGAAACCGGTGGCGTTACCCAACTCCAGTACCGACGGCGGCACGATGGCAAACACCATGGCGTCCTTGAACGTCTGCATGAAGTAGCCTTGCGCACGCTTGGCAATCTCGAATACCGACGTCGACGCGTCACGTTCATCCCACGACTTGAGCATCACGAATGCCAGGCCGGAACTCTGGCCACGGCCGGCGAAGTTAAAGCCGTTCACGGTAAAGACCGACTTCACGCCCTTGCCTTCACCTGGCTCGCCTTCCTTGTCATTGAGCAGGTAGATACGCATGTCGTCGATGACTTTTTGCGTACGCTCAGCCGTCGAACCCACCGGCGTCTGCACCTGGGCAAAAATCACGCCCTGGTCTTCATCGGGCAGGAACGCCGCCGGGATCCGCATGAACAGCCAGATCATGCCGGCGAAGATCAGCAGGTACACCAAAAACGCCGGGATCTTGTGCTTGATCATGTTGCCGACGCCGCGCTCGTAGCTGAGTACGCCACGGTCGAAGGTACGGTTGAACCAGCCGAAGAAACCACGCTTGGGTTGGCCGTGTTTTTCAGGGTCGATCGGCTTGAGCATGGTGGCACACAAGGCCGGGGTGAAGATCAGCGCAACCAGTACCGACAGCGCCATGGCCGAAACGATGGTGATGGAGAACTGTTTGTAGATCACACCGGTGGAACCACCGAAGAATGCCATCGGCAGCAGTACCGCCGACAGTACCAGGGCAATACCCACCAGGGCGCCCTGAATCTGGCCCATGGATTTGACCGTCGCCTCTTTCGGCGACAGGTGTTCCTCAGCCATTACCCGTTCGACGTTTTCCACCACCACGATGGCATCGTCCACCAGCAAGCCGATGGCCAAAATCATGCCGAACATGGTCAGGGTGTTAATGGTGAAGCCGAACGCGGCCAGAATCCCGAATGTACCCAGCAATACCACCGGAACGGTCATGGTGGTGATGATGGTGGCACGGAAGTTCTGCAGGAACAGGAACATCACCAGGAACACCAGCACGATCGCTTCGATCAGTGTGTGCACTACACCAGAGATCGATTCGGTGACCACCGGCGTGGTGTCATACGGCACTACTGCCTTCATGCCTGGCGGAAAGAACGGTTCCAGCGATTTCACGGTTTCGCGAATGGCTTTGGCGGTGTCCAAGGCGTTGGCACCGGAGGCCAGCTTGATCGCCATACCGGAAGCCGGGTTGCCGTTGAACTGCGCGCTGATGCTGTAGGTCTGGCCGCCCAGTTCAATACGCGCGACGTCTTTGAGGCGAACCTGCGAGCCGTCGGTATTGACCTTCATCAGGATGTTGCCGAACTGTTCGGCTGTTTGCAGGCGGGTCTTGCCGATGATAGTGGCGTTCAACTGCGTGCCGGGCAGGGCAGGCAAACCGCCCAATTGGCCGGTCGCTACCTGCACGTTCTGCGCGGAGATCGCCGAGCTCACATCAACGGGCGTCAGCTGGTAATTGTTCAGCTTGGCCGGGTCGAGCCAGATACGCATGGCGTACTGCGAACCGAAGACCTGGAAGTCACCTACACCCGCTGTCCGCGAGATCGGGTCCTGAATGTTCGACACGATGTAGTTGGACAGGTCGTCCTTGGTCATGCTGCCGTCTTCCGACACCAGACCAATCACCATCAGGAAGTTCTTCACCGACTTGGTCACGCGGATGCCCTGCTGCTGCACTTCTTGCGGCAGCAGCGGGGTCGCCAGGTTCAACTTGTTCTGCACCTGAACCTGGGCGATGTCCGGGTTGGTACCCTGGTTGAACGTCACGGTGATGGTCATGCTGCCGTCGGAGTTACTGTCCGAGGAAACATAACGCAGGTTATCAATACCGTTGAGCTGTTGCTCGATCACCTGTACCACGGTGTCCTGCACGGTTTGTGCGGACGCGCCTGGGTAGGTCACCTGGATGTCGATGGCGGTTGGCGCAATGGCCGGGTATTGGTTGATCGGCAGCTTCAGGATCGAGAGTGCCCCGACCAGCATGATCACCAGGGCAATTACCCAGGCGAAAATGGGACGGTCGATAAAAAATTTCGACATGGGTTACTCCCCTTTGCCAGGAGCGGCAGCGGCAGCAGGAGCAGCGGTATCGGCAGGCTTGGCGTTCGCAGCATCCTTGACCGTGACCTGGGCGCCAGGCTTGACGTACTGCAAGCCTTCGGTGATCACACGGTCACCGGCGTTCAAGCCTTTTTCCACCAGCCAGTAGGCGCCGTAAGTACGGTTGGCCACCAGTTCACGCTGTTCTACCTTGTTGTCGGCGTTGACGATCAGCGCCGTGGGTGTGCCCTTGAGGTCGCGGGTCACGCCTTGTTGCGGCGCCAGGATCGCCTTGCTGTTCACACCGGCTTGCAACTGGGCGTGCACGAACATGCCCGGCAGCAGGGTGTGGTCAGGGTTGGGGAACACGGCGCGCAGGGTCACGGAGCCAGTGGTCTGGTCGACCGACACTTCAGAGAACTCCAGCTTGCCGTCCTGGCCGTAGTCCGTGCCGTCTTCCAGGGTCAGTTTGACCTTGGCTGCGTTGGCGCCGGCTTTCTCCAGTTGGCCGCTTGCCAGGTCACGGCGCAGTTTGAGCATTTCAGCGGAGGACTGCGTGACGTCGACGTAGATCGGGTCCAGTTGCTGGATCACCGCCATGGAATCGGTCTGGCCGTTGCTGACCAGCGCGCCTTCGGTGACCGACGAACGGCCAATACGCCCGGAAATCGGCGCGTACACCTTGGTGTAACGCACGTTGATTTGAGCGGTTTGAACGTTGGCTTCGGCGGTCATGCGGTTTGCGACGGCGGTGTCGTATTCCTGACGGCTCACGGCTTGCTCATCGACCAACTGCTTGTAGCGGTCGGTAATCGATTTGGTCTGGGTCAGCGTCGCTTGTGAGCTTTTCAGGGTCGCTTCATACACCGACGGGTCGATCTGATAAAGCTGCTGGCCTTCCTTCACATCGGCGCCTTCTTTGAACAGGCGCTTGAGAATGATGCCGTTGACCTGCGGCCGGACTTCCGCAATGCGGTAGGCGGTGGTGCGCCCCGGCAGTTCGGAGGTCAGGGTGAAGGCTTGCGGTTGAATGGTGACCACGCCGACCTGAGGGGTTTGGGCGGGCGGAGCCGCTTCTTCCTTTTTACATCCGCTGAGCAGCGATGCCAGGGCGACGGCAGTGACCAGAGCGGTAACAGCTGGCTTAAGTTGCATGAAGATCCTCGGGTCAGGCGCGCAGAGTGCGCACAAGAAGTGTGGAAGGGTAAAAAACAAGCCGTGAGTGGATAAGTAGCTTGCTACGCAATATACTTACGTTCATGGTTGTTTGTAAACTCTTGACAGGTTTTGCGCAATGTAGACAAAGCAATGCCCAAAGCCTCGATTTTAGTAAGTTCGGCGCCCATGACGGTGTCGTCCCACAATTATTCAGATGATGGTCCAGCACCATCCACAGTGTCCTGATTGAGGTTTTACTGCCATGGTTCGTCGTACCAAAGAGGAAGCTCAGGAAACGCGCAGCCAGATTCTCGACGCCGCCGAGCAGGCTTTTTATGACCGCGGGGTCGCGCGGACCACGCTGGCGGACATCGCCGCGTTGGCCGGTGTGACGCGCGGCGCTATTTATTGGCATTTCAGCAATAAGTCCGATTTGTTGCAGGCACTGCTCGACACGCTGCACGAACCCCTGGATGAATTGGCCCGGGCGAGTGAGAGCGAGGATGAAGTCGACCCGCTTGGCTGCATGCGTAAGCTGCTGATTCATTTGTTTCATCAAGTTGCTCTGGACCCGAAAACCCGGCGCATCAACGAGATTTTGTTTCATAAGTGCGAGTTCACCGATGAAATGTGTGACATGCGTCGCCAGCGCCAAACTCACAGCCTGGAATGCAACCTGCGTATCGGTCTGACATTGCGTAACGCGGTCCATCGCGGGCAACTTCCAGAAAATCTCGACCCAGCCCGTGCTGCGGTGTGCATGCACGCCTATATCAACGGGCTGATTGGCCAATGGCTGCTGGTACCCGAGAGTTTTCAACTGCATCAGGAGGCTGAACGCTGGGTGGACGCAGGGCTGGACATGCTGCGCCTGAGCCCTGGGCTGCGCAATTGAGACAAAATGCGTAATTGCGTCTATTTGTGTCAGCAGTAAAGACTAGACACAGTCGATGTTCCGTTCACCTGATGGATGGGGTTGACTTTATACGGGCTGGCGGGCGGTTGATAGGTAGTCGCCTAAGTATTTTGTAGCAGTTTTGTTGCAGCGGTGTGAAGGAATGTTACTCAGGGCGTCTCTATCTAAAATAATGACGGAGACGAACCGCCGGATGCGCGCTGTGTGGGAAGCCTCCCAACTGAAAGTAGGCCAGGTCTGGTTGCCGTCTATCTTCGTTGAGGTGAGCAGTTTAATGCTTCATTATCGGACCCTGCTTATTCAAAGGAAGGGATCCGACGCATGCTGGACGCAAACGCCACCCACATTGTTCTCAGCCTTGAGGGTGTTTCCGACGACCTGCAAGTCCTCGGGTTTGTAGGGCGCGAAGCCCTCAACCAGCCGTTCTGTTTCGACATCGAACTGGTCAGCTCGCGCCCCGACCTGAAACTTGAAGAACTGCTGCACACGCCCGGCCACCTGACCTTCGGCGCAACCGGGGCAGGCATCATTCACGGCCTGGTCTACCGTATCGAGCAGGGCGATTCGGGTAAAACCCTGACTCGCTACAGCATCAGCCTGGTGCCGCAACTCGCCTACTTGCAGCACAGCCAAGACCAGCGAATTTTCCAGCAACTGTCGGTGCCGAAGATCATCGCCCAGGTGTTGGAAGCGCACGGCATTTTGGCCGACGCTTACCGCTTCCAACTGGGCGCCACCTACCCGGACCGCGATTACTGCGTTCAGTACGACGAATCCGACCTGCATTTCATCCAGCGCCTGTGTGAAGAGGAAGGTATTCACTTTCATTTCCAGCACAGCGCCAGCGGCCACCAACTGGTGTTCGGTGATGACCAAACGGTGTTCCGCAAACTGGCGCCGGTGAATTACCAGCAAGACTCCGGCATGGCCGCTGAAACGCCCGTGGTCAAACGCTTCAGCCTGCGCCTGGAAACCCGTACCAGCCAGGTCAGCCGCCTGGACTACAACTTTGAAAAACCGCGCCAATTGCCTCAAGGCTCAGCCCGCACCGACGCCTCGCCGGAACTTGAAGACTACGATTACCCCGGCCGTTTCACCGACGGCGCACGCGGCAAGCAGTTAGCGACGCGCGCACTGCAGCGCCATCGCAGCGACTACATCCTGGTTGAAGGCAAAGCTGATGAACCGACCTTGGTGAGTGGTCACTTCCTCAGCCTTGCTGAGCACCCGCGCACTGAATGGAACGACCTCTGGCTGCTGTTGGAGGTATTGCACGAGGGCAAACAACCGCAAGTGCTGGGCGAAAACATCACCAGCGACGTCACTGATAACAAGGATGACTTTCACCAGGGCTACCGCAACAGCTTCCTCGCCACACCGTGGGACGCGCACTATCGCCCGGCGCTGGCGCATAAAAAACCGCTGGGCATGCCCAGCCAGACCGCTGTTGTCACCGGGCCAGCCGGTGAAGAAATCCACTGCGACCCCTACGGCCGCGTCAAAGTGCAATTTCACTGGGACCGCGAAGGCCAGGCCGACGCCCACACCAGTTGCTGGCTACGCGTTGCCACCGGCTGGGCGGCAACGCCTACGGCGGCATCGCGATTCCACGCATCGGCATGGAGGTGCTGGTCACCTTCCTTGAAGGCGACCCCGACCAACCGCTGATTACCGGCTGCCTCTACCACAAAGAAAACCGCGTGCCCTACGACCTGCCGGCCCACAAAACCCGCAGCACCTTCAAAACCCTCAGCTCGCCGGGTGGCAAGGGCTACAACGAACTGCGTATCGAAGATAAAAAAGGCGCCGAGCAAATCTACCTGCACGCCCAGCGCGATTGGGATGAAAACATCGAACACGACCAAAAAATCCGCGTGGGCAATGAGCGCCACGACACGGTCGAGGCCAACGTGTTCAGCGAATTCAAGGTCGAGGAACACCGCATCACGTCCCTGGATCGCAAGACCGAAGTGCGCGCAGATGACCACCTCACCGTCGGCGCAACCCGGCATATAAAAGCAGGCACCGCGCTGTTTGTGGACGCAGGAACGGAAATTCACTACCACGCCGGTGAAAAAGTCGTCCTCGATGCAGGCATGGAACTGACGGCGAAGGCGGGTGGGAGTTTTATCAAAGTCGACGCGGGTGGGGTGACCGTCAGTGGTGCCCAAGTGCTGGTTAATTCAGGCGGTGGCGCGGGTACTGGCTCAGGCCTGAATATTCTCGGCCCGTTGATCCCCGTGATCGTCGACCAGGCACGCGCAGGCGGCTTGCTCAAATCCCGAGTCAGCGAGCATTACAACGAACAACTGAAATTCGTCACCCGCAGTGGCAAACCCATCAAGTCCGTCAAGACGGCACTTATCCTGCCCTCCGAAACCGCACCGCAACTCGTCAAAAGCGACGCCAGCGGCCTGACCAAGCGAGTCAAAACCGACGCCGAAGAACCGGTCAAGGCCCACTTGCTATGGGATGGATTGATCGTGCCAGCCGGTGCAGATGACTACGAGGCAAGTAGAAAAAAATGAGCGCTCAACCGATTACTACGTTCAACACCAACACCCAGGAAGGCTCGGTGCACGAAGTCGTCCTGGGCTGCGACAAACTCTGGGCGATGGGCCAGGAAGAAGCCATCCGCCGTTTGAGTGACCGGCGCTCTCCCTCGTCCAACAATTACGAGCTGGTCGCCGACTTCAGCGCGCGCGCCGCGCGGATTGCGGCGGCCTATGCGAGTTTTTATCTGGAGCAGGGCGAGGACGGGAAGCCGGAGCTGAAGGGCCGATTTTACTGGATGGGGCTGGCGGCGTTTGCGAGTAAGCAGGTGAGGTGCGGGTTGGATTTTATTCCGAATGAGCCTTATTTGTTGATGACGCCGCTGATGGTCCAGCCGGCGTTGCGTATTGGGAAGAATTTTTTAGGGGAAGGTAACTTCTGGCTATTTCAAGATATTTTTGTATGGCACTGGTTTTATCGTAAGTACCCGGATCAATTTGAAGAGTGCGCACCGGAACGTGATGTGGGTAGTTTTGAGGGGCAGATCAAGGCAAGTGTTGAAAGTTTGCCTTGGGCGGATGACGCGCTTCCGATATTGAAGGGTTTGCGCGTTACGAAATTTATTACACAAGCTTTTATTGAAATTCAAAAAGTAGAAACGCTACCTTCTGGACCCCAACAATTAAAAATGAGATTTTTATCTCTAATTTCTATAGCTGATCACGAGCAAAGATTGATTTTGCAACCCCTGATTTACGACCATCCACGCTTTCAGGAGACGTTAGAAATGCAGGCATCATTTGAGTGGGCACCCTTTGTCCCTGTCAGGGTTGCGGCTTTTAGTGCTGCTTGCGATGTCGAACAACCGGAGCTTAAAGTTCGAATGACCGAGGGGGAATTATATGATGAAAGTGATCGTATGGTTTTTATTTCAGATATTGCAGCGCAGTATGATTTTTTAATGCAGACTAAAACTGATTACATGGAAGGCGAGATGCGCGCCATCTCTAAGTGGGCGAATGCGCGATGAAGTCGCTCTGGTTTATAATCGTCTTAATTTTTTTAAGCGGATGTAACGACGGTGAGTCAAAAGTGATAGTTAATAATTTGGATGTGGAGCTGGCTATTCATGCGCCGGTCAAAGAAGCTATAGCTAATAGTGCAGTAAAATTTTCTAAAGAGTGCATGGGAAACCTAGGTTTATGTTGGTATAAAATTAGAAGGTCAGCAAACGAAAAGAATCTTCCCAGTGTCACTATACAGAGCGCAGGCAGTAAGCTGGCTTTTAAGCATGCAACCGGTGTGACAGTAGTAGTAGACGATGAGGTTGGGGAGTATATTGAAAATATTGGTGTTACTTTGCGAGCGTTGCCTGACAATAGTACGCATGAGCAAAATAGAGATTTTATAATTAATCTTATCAAAGATATTAATGCGGCAGGCTGGCAGCGTTTCTATCTTCCTGAAGAACCGCGAATTTCTGGCTCGCAGGCTGCGAAGATAGACGCTCCTGGTGAAGTATTGGGCCACCCGGTATTAAATCATCCATGGTTAGATCCCGACTATAAGATTGATATCGACCATTGGTTAAAGTCGGGCCCTATGTATAATTGGTATTTTCACCATAACGATGAGTACCTTAACTTAATGGTCTGGCGCCGGGACTCCAAAGATGATCCGGATAAAACGGGAACCTATCTTATTACTTTGGAGTTCAAATCAGAAAGAGAGTTCTGGGTTGCCGGCATCTCCGACAAGCAGGACAGGGCTAACTGGAAAGCCTTATTGCCAAAACGAATTGATGAGTATCACGCATTACGTTTGGCACTCGAAAAACAAGCCCGTGAGGCAGGTATTGAGATTGATGAAACGTATCAAGATCCACCCATTAACGCTTTGCGCAAATAAGTTTCGTGAGTGGGTGGCGCTGCTGTGCGATTAGACGTTTACACGTGAATAAAGCCAAATGCACATGCTGCTGATTACCTCGTTCAGAGCTAACACCTGAAACGGTTCCGTCCGCGAAGTTGTTCTGGGCTACTAAAAACTGTGGGATATGGGAGAGGGTATTTGCTAATGCAGACTGAAATCGATTATAGGGAGGGTGGGATACGAGAAATCTCTACATGGGCGAGTGCGCAATGAAGTCACTCTGGTTAATAGTCGTCTTCGTTGTGTTAAGCGGATGCAAGCAAGACGAGTCGTCAGTAGCAGTCCATAACGCAAGTGTAGAGTTAGCCCTCCACGTGCCTGCTCAAGAGACCATAAAGACCAGTGCGGTAAAGTTTTCTAAAGAGTGCATGGTAAACTTGGGTTTATGTTGGTATAGAATCGGAAGCTCAGCAAATGAAAAAGATCTTCCCAGTGTCACTATAAAGAGTGCAGACCGTACGCTTGGTTTTCAAAATGTGACCGGTGTGACGGTCGTGGTAGACGATCAGGTCGGGAAGGATATTGAAAATATTGATGTTACTTTAAGAGCGTTGCCGGACAATAGTACTCATGAGCAAAATAGAGACTTTATATATAAAATCATTGAAAATATTAAATCGTCTGGCTGGAAGCACTATTACTCTCCTGGTGATCCGCGTATTTCGGGCTCGAATTCCAGCAATATAGACTCTCCGGGCAAAGTGCTGGGGCATTACGTGTCAAGCCATCCTTGGTTTGATCCTGATTATGTAATCGATATGAATCGTTGGCGTAAAGTCAGTTCTTTTTATAGTTGGTATTTTTACAGTGAGGGTGATTATTTAACGTTGAAGGCGTGGCGCCGTAACTCCAATGATGATCCTGCTACTAGAGGCACCTATCTCATTACTATGGAGTTCAAGACCGAGAGGGAGTTCTGGCTATCAGAGTTCAGCGGAAATAACGATAGAGCTAACTGGAAAGAGTTGTTGCCTGCACGATTAAATAAATATAAAGATGCACGTCGTGTCATTGAAGACGAGGCCCGCGCCAGCGGTATGGAAATTGATGAGAGCTATCAGGATCCACCCATTCAAGCATTAAGCAAATGAGTTTAGATGAAGGGGCGAACGGTGCAGGCCACTTAGATGCATTGGAAAAAGGAAATAAGATATGGATGATGGCAATTTGGCCAAGCGACCGATGAAAATATACTTAACAATTGTTCTTTTATTTTTTCTTGTCGCTTGCGAAAAAAAACAGTCATCTATGACTACTAATGACTCTTCCATTGAAGTGGCTCTTCACGCACCTGTAAAGGCAGTTTTGGACAGTAGTCCTCAGCCTTTTTCACAGGAATGCATGAAGCATCTTAACCTCTGCTGGTATAAGTTTGAAAAGTCGGCAAATGATAAAAACCTTCCAAGCGTCACTATAAAAAACTCCGATAGCACTCTCGTTATCCCGAAAGTTACCAGTGTTACAATAGTTATCGACGATAGGGTTGGTGACAACATTGAAGGTGTCGATATCTCTTTAAGAGGTCTTCCAGATAACAGCACTCACCAGCAAAATATAGACTTTATTTATCAGCTAATCGAAAATTTACTCTCGTCGGGGTGGAAGCGTTATTATTTTCCCGGTGATCCACGTATTTCGGGTGCTGAAGCGCGAAAGGTAGATGCTCCCGGGCGTGTGCTGGGGGAATATGTGTCAAGCCACCCTTGGCTTGACCCACACTACAAACCCGACATTAATCAGTGGATGAAGATAGGCGCATTTTATGATTGGTATTTTTACAATAATAACGCTTATTTAAACTTAAAGGCGTGGCGGCATGATTCTAAGGATAATCCTGCTGAAACAGGCACGTATCTAATTACTATGGGGTTTGCAACCGAACGGGAGTATTGGGTCTCCGGCTTTACAGAGGATAAAGACAAGGCGCATTGGAAAGATTTACTGCCAGGAGAGCTTGAAGTTTCGAAGAAAAGACGTTTGCGATTAGAAGAAAAAGCTCGCGCCGCAGGCATCGAAATTGACGAGACCTATCAAGATCCACCGATCAATGCTTTGCGCCGGTAAGTTTCGTTGAGCGCTTTCACTAAAATCTGCCCCAAAAAAATGCCCGTATCTCTCGACACGGACATCTTTCACCTGGGCCAGTAAATTACCTCTACCGCCCCCTTACCACTACAAATCAGAGCGCCAGCGTCGGGTAGTCGATATAGCCAACCGGCCCCTTGGCATAGAACGTTTCCGGGTGCGCTTCGTTCAACGGTGCATCAGCCTTCAAGCGTGCAGGCAAATCCGGGTTGGCGATAAACGGAACACCAAAGGCCACGGCGTCAGCCTTGCCGGCAGCGAGCCAGGCGTTGGCGCTGTCTTTGGTGAAGCGTTCGTTGGCGATGTATGGGCCGCCGAAGGCTTTTTTCAGTTGTGGGCCGAGGCTGTCGCCGGCTTCTTTCTCACGCGAGCAGATGAACGCGATGCCACGTTTGCCCAGTTCGCTGGCGACGTAGGTGAAGGTTTCCGCCGGGTTGGCGTCGCCCATGTCGTGTGCATCGGCGCGCGGTGCCAGGTGCACACCGACGCGGCCGGCGCCCCAGACTTCGATGGCGGCGTCGGTGACCTCCAGCAGCAAGCGTGCACGGTTTTCCAGGGAGCCGCCGTACTGGTCGGTGCGCTGGTTGGTGCTGGTTTGCAGGAACTGGTCGAGCAGGTAGCCGTTGGCGCCGTGGATTTCCACGCCGTCGAAGCCTGCGGCCTTGGCGTTTTCAGCGCCTACGCGGTAAGCGTCGACGATGTCGGCGATTTCAGCGGTTTCCAGGGCGCGCGGGGTAGGGTAGTCGGCCAGTGGGCGAACCAGGCTGACGTGGCCGTCGGCTTTGATCGCGCTCGGTGCTACCGGGGTTTCGCCGTCGAGGTAGGACTCGTGGGAGATGCGGCCGACGTGCCACAGTTGCAGGAAGATTTTGCCGCCTGCGCCGTGAACGGCCTTGGTGACATTGGCCCAGCCGCGTACCTGGTCGTTGGACCAGATGCCTGGGGTGTCCGGGTAGCCGACGCCCAGTGGGGTTACGGACGTGGCTTCGCTGAGGATCAGGCCAGCGGACGCGCGTTGTACGTAGTACTCGGCCATCATCGCGTTAGGCACGCGACCGGCATCGGCGCGGCAGCGGGTCAGCGGCGCCATGATGATGCGGTTCGACAGTTCGAGGTCGCCCAGTTTGATCGGATCGAAAATAGTCGTCATGGGATAACACCCTTCTCTTTAAGTGGATTGATCAGTTGGTCGCAGGGGCCAGGTCGGCATCGCCGCTCTGACGGAAAGTAATCAGGGTCACCAGCAGGGCGAGGATTGCCAGGCCCGCGGCTGCCAGTGGCACGCTGGTCAGGCCGAAACCGTGGGCGATCACGCTGCCGCCGACCCACGCGCCGAGGGCGTTGCCGATGTTGAAGGCGCCGATGTTCAGGGTCGACACCAGGTTTGGCGCGGCTTTGCCGAAGGTCACCACGTTGATTTGCAGCGCCGGTACGGCGGCGAACGAGGCGGTGGCCCACAGGAACAGGGTGATTTCTGTCGGGATCAGCGCAACGCTGGTCCAGGTCAGTGCGGTGGAGATCACCGCCATGCTGATAAACACGCCGATCAAAGTGGCCGCCAGGCGCTTGTCCGCCAGCTTGCCGCCGATGATGTTGCCCACGGTGAGGCCGAGGCCGATCAGCAGCAGGGTCCAGGTCACGCCTGTGGGCGATACGCCAGTGACATCGCCCAGCAATGGCGCGACGTAGGTAAACAGGGTGAACATCGAGGCGGCGAACAATGCGGTCATGCTCAGCGACAACCAGATGCCGGCGCCTTTGAGGGCGGCCAGTTCGGCGCGCATGTCGAGCTTTTCTTCGTCACGTTTGGCCGGCAGAAAGCGGATCAGGCCGATCAGCGCCACGATGCCAATCACGGTGACTGCCCAGAACGTCGAGCGCCAACCGGCTTCCTGGCCCAAGGCCGTGCCCAGTGGCACGCCGAGCACATTGGCCAGGGTCAAGCCGGTGAACATCAAGGCCACCGCCGACGCGCGTTTGTTGGTGGGCACCAGGTTGGCGGCAACCACCGAACCGATACCGAAGAACGCGCCGTGGCACAGCGCGGTGACCACGCGTGCAAACATCAGCACGTTGTAGTCGCTGGCCAGTGCACAGAGCAGGTTGCCGACAATAAAGATGCCCATCAACGCCACCAGTGCGGCCTTGCGTGGCAGCTTGGCGGTGGCCAGTGCCATGAACGGCGCGCCGATGGCCACGCCCAAGGCGTAGCCGGTGACCAGCCAGCCGGCGCCGGGAATCGACACGCCCAAGTCTGCCGCCACATCGGGCAGCAAGCCCATGATGACGAACTCGGTGGTGCCGATGGCGAAGGCGCTCAGGGCCAGTATGAGTAGCGAGAGGGGCATTTGCGTTTCCTTGTTACAGCGGTGTGCTGGTTTGGGCGCCAAGTTCAGCGATGAACGCTGCGAGGAAGGCGTGGATCACCTCCTCATTGCGCTTGAAAAAGTGCCACTGCCCGGCTTTCTGGCTGCTGATCAAGCCCGCGCGTTGCAAGGTCGCCAGATGGGCCGACACGGTCGACTGCGACAAGCCGCAGCGCTGGTCGATTTGCCCGGCGCAGATGCCGTATTCGTGGTTGTGCAGTTGCTCGGGGAACTGCACTTTCGGGTCTTTCAGCCAGTTGAGAATGTCTCGCCGTACTGGGTGCGCCAGGGCTTTTATTATTTCGTCGAGGTCAATGGACATGGCGGTTGCTCGGTGTCGTAAAGCGTTATATCGCGATGAGGCGAACTTTAAATCGGTGTATCCCGATATACCAATATGATTTTGCTCTTAGGCCCGTCTAAATCGGTATATCGGGTTATAACGATACGTTGGCGGCAGTGATAGACTGCGCGCCATGAATTATCTCGCACATCTGCATCTCGGTGGCCAACTCCCTGCCCAACTGCTCGGCAGCCTGTATGGCGACTTCGTCAAAGGTCGCTTGCAGGGCCAGTTCAGCCCGCAAATCGAGTCGGCGATTCAGTTGCATCGCTCAATCGACCGTTTCACCGACAGCCACCCGCTGGTGGGGCAGGCGTTGTCACGTTTCAGCCTCACCCGCAGGCGCTATGCCGGGATTGTGCTCGATGTGTTTTTCGACCACTGCCTGGCGCGCGATTGGGCGCTGTATGCCGACCAGCCTTTGGAGCGCTTTACCGCGCAGGTGTACCGCGTGCTGGCGGCCGAACCCGAGTTGCCGGGGCGCTTGGCGCACATTGCACCGTTTATGGCGGCGGATGATTGGCTGGGTTCTTACGCTGAGTTTGCGGTGATGGCGCCGGTGTTGCGCGGCATCTCGCGACGGCTGACACAGCCTGAGGCGTTGGGCTATGCCATGCAGGAATTGCAGGCGTTGTATGAGCCGCTGAGTGAGGACTTCCGGGTGTTCTATCCCGAGTTGCAGAAATTTGCACAATCTCAACTGACGACTGAGACATAAATGTGGGAGGGGGTTTGCTCCCGATGGCGCTGTGTCAGTCAGCTCATCTGTAACTGATACACCGCATCGGGAGCAAGCC
>NZ_VUAZ01000143.1 GCF_009296165.1 Pseudomonas kitaguniensis
CGCGCGCCATGTGGGACAACGATGTGCCAACCTTGTCGGAGTTTGCCCGGCGGGCCCAGCGCAACCCTAACGTGTTGTTCGTGGTGTATGACGACGCCGCCGGGGAACACCTGACGCGTTACCTGAATCGCGACAACCCGATCAACCTGGCACTGCTGGAAAAAGGTCAAGGCGAGCGCGCGTTGGACAAAGTCTTGAGTGCCGCCAAGACCGATCCTGCGGTGTACTACGTCGAGTCGCCGATCAGCCCTAATGGCGTGGAAATCGGCAAAGTCATCATGGGCGTCTCAACGGCGTCGGTAGAGACCGACCTGGCGGCGCTGGACAAGCGGTTTGCCGCACTGATCGCCAGCAGTGACCAACTGGTGGGCGACAGCCTCAAGGGTGCGGCGGCGGACAGCGCAGCGGCAATGGGTGCTCGCTTGCAGTCGGCGCAAGCCACCGCCACTCAGATGACCGCCAACACCACCAGCACCGTACAGGACGCCGCCGGCACGCTGCGCTGGCGTATCGGCATGGGGCTCGCTCTGGTCGGCTTCGGCGTGCTGTTGCTGATCGCCATCGTATTGGGGCGCCGCGTGGTCAACCGCTTGAAGTTGTTGATTGCGGCCATGGATGACTTGGCAGCGGGTGAGGGCGACCTCACCAAGCGCGTGCAGATCAGCAGCAAGGATGAGATTGGCGACATGGCCTCTGCGGTCAATCGTTTTGTCGATAAGTTACAGCCCATCGTGCGCGAGGCGGGCGATGTGGCTCAGCGCACCGGCGTCGAAATCGGCGCCATGACCTTGCGCAACGCCGGCGCCGATGCGGCGGCCGGTTTGCAACGTGACGAGGTGGCCGAGAGCTTGCGCGCATTGTCGCAAATGGCCGATGAGGCGCAGGCCGAAAGCCACGCCATGCAGGCGGCGTTGCGCCAAGTGGTGGATATTCGCCAGGCCACCGATGAAAACTCGCGCACCTCGGCAGAGGTCGGCAGTTTGATCGAGGCCTTGGCGGGGCAGGTGCAGGCCGGCTCGCAGGTTATTGAGCGGCTGGCGCAGCAAAGTCAGCAGATCGAAGTGGTGCTGACGGTGATTCACGGCATCGCCGAGCAGACCAACCTGTTGGCGCTCAATGCGGCCATCGAAGCGGCACGTGCCGGCGAAACCGGGCGCGGCTTTGCGGTGGTGGCGGACGAGGTGCGTGCGCTGGCGAGCAAAACTCAAAGCTCCACGGGTGACATTCAGGCGCATATCGTGGCGTTGCAACAAGGCGCGCGTGAGGCGGTGGAAACCATCGGCAAGGCTGGCCGTCAGGCCAACGAAGGTTTGCTGGTGCTGCGTGACAGCGTGCGCTTGCAGCAGACGGTGCAGGCTTCGGTGGAGCAGGTGCACGCCGCGATTGGCTTGGCGACGCGCGCGGCTGAGCATCAGGCGCAGGGTGCGCATGCGGTGCGTGGTCGGGTGGAGGTGATTCATGCGCAGGCTGAGCGAGCAGCGCAAGCGGTGGTGGAAACCACGGCCAGCGGCAAAGTGCTGGATGGCTTGGCGGCGCAGTTGAAAGCGAGCCTGGGGCAGTTCCGCGCCTAGTGTTGTTGCGTTCTGGGGGGAGATTTTCAAACCCCAGACATGAAAAAACCCGCTTTCGCGGGTTTGATCTGAATGTGGTGCCCAGGAGAAGACTCGAACTTCCACGACCTTGCGATCACCAGCACCTGAAGCTGGCGTGTCTACCAATTTCACCACCTGGGCATTATCAGCAACGCTTGCGCTGTTGATGGGGCGAACTATACGGAGGGCTTTTTGATCTGTAAACCCCTGATTCAAAAATATAAATCAAGATTATTGTTAAAAATCAAAGGTCTGAAACGAAAAAACCCGCTTTCGCGGGTTTGATCTGAATGTGGTGCCCAGGAGAAGACTCGAACTTCCACGACCTTGCGATCACCAGCACCTGAAGCTGGCGTGTCTACCAATTTCACCACCTGGGCAGCATCAACAACGTTGCCGTCGTCGATGGCGCGCACTATACGCAGCGCAGTTTTCGCTGTAAACCCCTGCTATGAAAAAAGCCTGGAAAATTCCGCCAATGGTCGTGCATGCTGTTTTCCGAGGGTAGTAAAAGCCTTTAAAACGCTTGTTCCTACCTGAAATTTCCCGTTTCAATACGCGTATGCCAAACTAACCCGCATATATACAAGGTGAAAACTCTCTAATGGCCGATTGGCAGTCCCTCGATCCCGAGGCCGCTCGTGAAGCGGAAAAATACGAAAACCCTATTCCTAGCCGCGAACTGATCCTGGCGCACCTCGCCGATCGAGGTTCGCCTGCTAGCCGCGAGCAGTTGGTTGAAGAATTCGGTCTGACCACCGAAGACCAGCTCGAAGCCCTGCGCCGCCGTTTGCGTGCCATGGAGCGCGACGCTCAACTGATCTATACCCGTCGCGGCACCTACGCGCCGGTGGACAAGCTCGACCTGATCCTTGGTCGCATTGCCGGCCACCGTGATGGCTTTGGCTTCCTGATCCCGGACGACGGCAGCGACGACCTGTTCATGAGCCCCGCGCAAATGCGCCTGGTGTTCGATGGCGACCGTGCGTTGGCACGTGTTTCCGGCCTCGACCGTCGCGGTCGCCGTGAAGGCGTGATCGTTGAAGTGGTGTCGCGTGCCCACGAGTCCATCGTCGGCCGTTACTTCGAAGAAGGCGGTATCGGCTTTGTGGTGCCGGACAACCCGAAGGTCCAGCAAGAAGTGCTGATTACCCCGGGCCGTAATGGCGCCGCCAAGGTCGGCCAGTTCGTCGAGGTGAAAATCACCCACTGGCCCACTGCGCGCTTCCAGCCGCAGGGCGATATTGTGGAAGTGGTCGGCAACTACATGGCGCCGGGCATGGAAATCGACGTGGCGCTGCGCACCTACGATATTCCTCACGTCTGGCCCGAGGCGGTGCTGAAAGAAGCCGCCAAGCTCAAGCCGGAAGTTGAAGACAAAGACAAAGAAAAACGCATCGACCTGCGCGACCTGCCGTTCGTCACCATCGACGGCGAAGACGCTCGCGACTTCGACGATGCGGTTTATTGCGAAGCCAGGCCTGGCAAGCTGCGCCTGTTCTCCGGTGGCTGGAAGTTGTACGTCGCGATTGCCGACGTTTCCAGCTACGTGAAGATCGGCTCGGCGCTGGACAACGAAGCTCAGGTGCGCGGCAACTCCGTGTACTTCCCTGAGCGTGTGATCCCGATGTTGCCAGAGCAACTGTCCAACGGCCTGTGCTCCCTGAACCCGAAAGTCGACCGTTTGGCCATGGTGTGCGAGATGACCATCTCGAAAACCGGCGAAATGACCGATTACCAGTTCTACGAAGCGGTGATTCACTCCCAGGCGCGCCTGACCTACAACAAGGTCAGCACCATCCTGGAAACGCCGAAGACCAGCGAAGCCAAGGCCCTGCGCACTGAATACGCAGGCGTCGTGCCGCACCTCAAGCAGCTTTACGCTTTGTACAAAGTGTTGTTGGGCGCTCGTCATGTGCGTGGCGCGATTGATTTTGAAACTCAGGAAACCCGAATTGTCTTCGGTTCCGAGCGCAAGATCGCCGCCATCACCCCGACCACCCGCAACGATGCGCACAAGCTGATCGAGGAATGCATGCTGGCGGCCAACGTGGCCACCGCTGAATTCCTCAAAAAGCACGAAATTCCAGCGCTTTACCGGGTGCACGACGGCCCGCCGCCGGAGCGTCTGGAAAAACTCCGCGCGTTCCTCGGCGAGCTCGGCCTGTCCCTGCACAAAGGCAAGGACGGCCCGACGCCGAAGGATTACCAGGCACTGCTGGCCAGCATCAAGGACCGCCCGGATTACCACGTGATCCAGACCGTCATGCTGCGCTCCCTCAGCCAAGCGGTGTACAGCGCTGATAACCAGGGCCACTTCGGCCTGAATTACGAGGCGTACACCCACTTCACGTCGCCGATTCGCCGTTACCCCGACCTGCTCACGCACCGCGCGATCCGCAGCGTGATCCACTCCAAGCAGAACACCCCGCACGTCAAGCGCGCCGGTGCCATGACCATTCCGAAGGCGCGGATCTATCCGTACGACGAAGCGGCCCTGGAACAGCTGGGCGAGCAGTGCTCGATGAGCGAGCGCCGTGCCGACGAAGCCACGCGTGACGTGGTGAACTGGCTCAAGTGCGAGTTCATGAAGGACCGCGTAGGCGAGTCGTTCCCGGGTGTGATCACCGCCGTGACCGGCTTTGGCCTGTTCGTCGAGCTGACGGACATCTAC
Source organism: Pseudomonas kitaguniensis (assembly GCF_009296165.1). Lineage (GTDB taxonomy): Bacteria > Pseudomonadota > Gammaproteobacteria > Pseudomonadales > Pseudomonadaceae > Aquipseudomonas > Aquipseudomonas kitaguniensis. Next base: position 4,267 of record NZ_VUAZ01000143.1, read on the forward strand.
GTCGAGGGCCTGGTGCACGTCACCGCCTTGCCGGGCGACTACTACCACTTCGACCCTGTGCATCACCGCTTGGCGGGCGAGCGCACCGGTCGCAGCTTCCGTTTGGGCGACACCGTGGAAGTGCAGGTCATGCGCGTCGATCTCGACGAGCGCAAGATCGATTTCGGTATGCCTGACAAACCCGCCGAAGCGCCGGGTAGCCGTAAAAAACGTGGCAGCGAACCGACCGCGCCAGCCAGCAAAGGCAAGAGCGCCCCTGCGAAAGCAGCCGCCGCCGAGCCTGCGCCAGCCAAGGCAGGCCGTCGTTCGTCTGCCAAGGACAAGGCTCCTGAAGCCTACCGCCCAAGCGATGCGGCGGCGAAAAACGCCGAGCTGCGCAAAAGCCGCGAGTTGAAGCAACAGTTGCTCAGCGAAGCCAAAAGCGGTGGTAAAGCGGCGTCTGGGGGAAAGTCCCAAGGCGCGGAAAAACCGTCTAGCAAGCCGAGTAAACACCGTAAAGGCCCGCCAAAAGCGGGTTCGGCCCCCGCTAAAAGCGGTGGGTCGCGCAAACCTAAGGCCAAGTCATGAGTCTGGAAAAATCTACGGCGTGCACGCCGTAGAAGCCCTGCTGCGTCACCACCCTAAACGCGTCAAGCAAGTGTGGTTGGCCGAAGGCCGCAGCGAGCCGCGCGTACAAGCGCTGGTCGAGTTGGCGAACCAAAATAAAGTCGCCATCGGCCAGGCCGAGCGCCGTGAAATGGACGTGTGGGTTGAAGGCGTTCACCAAGGCGTGGTGGCGGACGTGAGCCCGAGCCAGGTGTGGGGCGAAGCGATGCTCGACGAGCTGCTCGACCGTACCGAAGGCGCGCCGCTGTTGCTGGTGCTGGACGGCGTGACCGACCCGCACAACCTCGGCGCCTGCCTGCGTTCGGCAGATGCTGCCGGCGCATTGGCGGTAATCGTGCCCAAAGACAAGTCGGCTACCTTGACGCCGGTCGTGCGTAAAGTTGCCTGCGGCGCGGCGGAAGTGATTCCGTTGGTGGCGGTGACCAACCTGGCGCGCACCCTGGAGAAGCTCCAGCAGCGCGGCCTGTGGGTGGTGGGTACGGCGGGCGAGGCGGAGGTCAGTATCTATGACCAGGACCTCACCGGCCCGACCATTCTGATCATGGGCGCTGAAGGCAAGGGCATGCGTCGCCTGACCCGCGAGCATTGCGACTACCTGGTGAACCTGCCGATGGCCGGCAGCGTCAGCAGCCTGAACGTCTCGGTTGCCACCGGCGTGTGCCTGTTTGAAGCCCAGCGCCAGCGCGGCGTCAAGGCCAAAGCCAAAGCCAAGAAATAAGGCTTGAGAGCGACGCAAGACCCTGTGGGAGCCGGGCTTGCCCGCGATGACGGTGTGTCAGTCAGCAGAGATGTTGCCTGTGCCCTTGTCATCGCAGGCAAGCCAGCTCCCACATTTGCTTTGTGTTTGCCTTGATTGTGCGTTGTTCAAATAATCACCAATCACCTTGCGCCGTTTCTCCCCCTTCTCTACAATTGCGCCCCTTGCCTCCCCGGCAGGCATTTACGTGCCTCCCTGTGGCAAGGTCCATAAGTGTCATTCACTCCTTGTCTGACCGTTTTTGAGCGGCAGGCTACAACCCGTAAGGAGCATTCATGCGTCATTACGAAATCATCTTTTTGGTCCACCCGGATCAAAGCGAGCAAGTCGGCGGCATGGTAGAGCGTTACACCAAGCTGATCGAAGAAGACGGCGGCAAAATCCACCGTCTGGAAGATTGGGGCCGTCGTCAACTGGCCTACGCAATCAACAATGTTCACAAGGCTCACTACGTGATGCTGAACGTTGAATGCACTGGCAAGGCTTTGGCCGAGCTGGAAGACAACTTCCGCTACAACGATGCAGTGATCCGTAACCTGGTCATCCGCCGCGAAGAAGCCGTTACCGGCCAATCCGAGATGCTCAAGGCTGAAGAAAACCGCAGTGAGCGCCGTGAGCGTCGCGACCGTCCTGAGCACGAAGGCGCCGAAAGCGCTGATAGTGATGACAGCGACAACAGCGATAACGCTGACGAGTAATCCACGGACCTTTTAAGGAGCCTATCAAATGGCACGTTTCTTCCGTCGTCGTAAATTCTGCCGCTTCACCGCTGAAGACGTGAAAGAGATCGATTACAAAGATCTCAACACTCTGAAAGCCTACGTATCCGAGACCGGCAAAATCGTTCCAAGCCGTATCACCGGTACTAAAGCACGTTATCAGCGTCAGCTGGCCACCGCTATCAAGCGCGCCCGCTTCCTGGCCCTGCTGGCCTACACCGACAGCCACGGCCGCTGAGACCGGGCAGTCGACACGTAGTAAGGGATTGAATGCATGCGCGCCTTAGCTGAGTTCATCATGCGCGGTCGCGTGCAGGCCACTCTGGTAGTGGCTGGATGTGCGGCATTGCCGTTGCTTTATTGGTTGGGTGCTGCCGCAGGTTGCCTTGTGCTCCTGCGGCGCGGTTTGAAGGACGCCCTTGGCGTTCTTGCCCTGGGATTGTTGCCGGCCTTGATCTGGTGGCTGCAATTTGGTGATCCACGCGTACTTCTGGTACTGCTGGGGTCATCAAGCCTTGCGTTGGTTTTACGCGCAAGTGAGTCCTGGGTCCGCACGCTGCTGGTCAGCGTGGCATTGGGGTTGGTGTATTCAGTGATGCTTGGCGCGGCTTTCCACCCGCAAATCGAGGCGCTGGCGCAGGAGATCATCAAGATCCTGCCGCAGGCTCTCGGGGATCTCTACCAGCAATTGTCGGTAGATGAGCGAGCGCGGTTTGCGTCACTGATTGCACCGGTTCTGACCGGCCTGATAGCGGCGTTGTTGCAGATCGTCAGCGTGCTGAGCCTGATTCTTGGGCGTTATTGGCAGGCGTTGTTGTACAACCCGGGTGGTTTTGGTCGCGAGTTTCGCAGTATCAGAATTCCCGCGGGGCTGGCGATGTTGCTGCTGGCGTGCATGGTTGTCGGGCCGAACTTCGGCCCACAGATGGCCTTGCTGGCGCCGATTTGCAGTGTACCGCTGGTGTTTGCCGGGCTGGCCCTGATTCATGGGCTGGTTGCGCGAAAGCGCTGGCCAGGTTTTGGCTGGTGGGGTTGTACGTAACGCTGTTGCTGTTCATGCAGCTGATCTATCCGTTACTCGTGGTCTTGGCCATTGTCGACAGCCTGATTGATTTTCGCGGTCGTCTCGCGTCGAAAGACGCCGATAACGCGAACGGTGAAGGTTAAAAGTTAGAGGATTTTCACATGCAACTGATCCTTCTGGAAAAAGTCGCCAACCTGGGCAACCTGGGCGACAAAGTGAACGTTAAGGCCGGCTACGGTCGTAACTACCTGCTGCCATACGGCAAAGCAACCGCTGCAACCGCTGCCAACCTGGCTGCGTTTGAAGAGCGTCGTGCCGAGCTGGAAAAAGCAGCAGCAGACAAAAAAGCTTCGGCCGAAACTCGCGCTGCCCAACTGGCTGAGCTGGAAGTGACTATCACTGCCACCGCCGGTGACGAAGGCAAGCTGTTCGGTTCGATCGGCACCCACGACATCGCTGATGCACTGACCGCCTCCGGCGTTGAAGTTGCGAAAAGCGAAGTTCGTCTGCCGAACGGCACCATCCGCAACGTAGGCGAATTCGACGTAGCCGTGCACCTGCACGCCGAAGTTGAAGCCACCGTACGCGTTGTAGTGGTAGCAGCTTAAGTCGCACCTAACTGACTGGCACCTCGTGTGCCAGGCGGTTAACATCGGGCACGATCCTGTTTACAGGTCGTGCCTTTTGTTTTTCTACACTCCCCTAATTCCAAGTGGCCATGAACGATATTTCAGCTCCTGAGCAATACGATCTGCAAACCGCTGCCCTGAAGGTGCCGCCGCATTCCATCGAGGCCGAACAAGCCGTGCTCGGTGGTTTGATGCTGGACAACAACGCCTGGGAACGCGTGCTGGATCAAGTCTCGGACGGTGACTTCTATCGCCATGACCACCGCCTGATTTTCCGCGCCATCGCCAAGCTGGCCGACTTGAACTCGCCGATTGACGTCGTGACCCTGGCCGAGCAATTGGACAAGGAAGGTCAGACCTCGCAAGTCGGTGGTCTCGGTTACCTTGGCGAACTGGCGAAAAACACCCCGTCGGTCGCCAACATCAAAGCGTATGCGCAGATCGTGCGTGCGCGGGCGACGTTGCGCCAGTTGATCGGCATCGCCACTGAAATCGCCGACAGCGCTTTCAACCCGGAAGGGCGCACGGCTGAAGAAATCCTCGATGAAGCCGAGCGGCAGATCTTTCAAATCGCCGAAGCGCGCCCTAAAACCGGCGGCCCGGTCAGCGTCAACGACTTGCTGACCAAGGCCATCGACCGCATCGATACCCTGTTCAACACCGACAACGCGATTACCGGCTTGTCGACCGGTTACACCGACCTTGATGGCATGACCAGCGGCCTGCAGCCGTCCGACTTGATCATTGTGGCGGGTCGTCCGTCGATGGGTAAAACCACCTTCGCCATGAACCTGGTGGAAAACGCCGTACTGCGCAGCGAAAAAGCCGTACTGGTTTATTCGCTCGAGATGCCAGGTGAATCGCTGATCATGCGGATGCTCTCGTCGCTCGGTCGTATCGACCAGACCAAAGTGCGTGCCGGTCGCCTGGAAGACGACGATTGGCCGCGCCTGACCTCGGCGGTCAACCTGCTCAACGACCGCAAGCTGTTTATCGATGACACCGCGGGTATCAGCCCTTCGGAAATGCGCGCGCGTACCCGTCGCCTGGTGCGTGAACACGGCGATGTTGGCCTGATCATGATCGACTACCTGCAATTGATGCAGATCCCAGGCTCCGGCGGCGACAACCGTACCAACGAGATTTCCGAGATCTCGCGGTCGTTGAAAGCGCTCGCCAAGGAATTCAACTGCCCTGTTGTGGCGCTGTCTCAGCTCAACCGCTCCCTGGAGCAACGGCCGAACAAACGCCCGATCAACTCCGACTTGCGTGAATCCGGAGCGATCGAGCAGGATGCCGACGTCATCATGTTCGTGTACCGCGACGAGGTGTATCACCCGGAAACCGAGCACAAGGGCATCGCCGAGATCATCATCGGCAAGCAGCGTAACGGCCCGATCGGTACGACGCGCCTGGCATTTATCGGCAAATACACCCGTTTCGAAAACCTTGCGCCGGGCAGTTACAACTTCGATGACGAATAGGTTTCAGTGCAGTGGTCCAAACAACGCGCTGATCGTGGCCTCGTTGTATTGGTAGTTCCAGCGCAGTTCGGTGCCGGCGGCAATGTCCTCACTGGCAAAAAACGCCGACAGCGCCAGCGGCATCCGAGATTCCTCGCCGACTTGGGTTTCTACCTCAAACCGCGCAGCTTCAACGTTGTACCCCGTTGAGGCTTGTCTGACCGGCTGCCCGTCTTCGTATTCGAAAATCGTGTTTATCCTGGACAGCACATTGTCCCCCGAAAGAGATGGCGGATAGTGGCCAGGCCTTGGGGGCATTCGCTGGATGTCCAGCAGATAAGGGTCCTTTCGAAAACCTGCTACGGAGTTGGGGATCAACTCTCCGCCATAAACACCGAGCGCTTCACCTTTTTTTATCGGTTTTCTGGTGATCACGGTGGCTTGGCCGATCAGCGCTGACTCCTCGGGGAATTTTTGATGGGCCGGGCTGAATGGGGTGACTTCAAGTTTGTCCTCATAGAGTCGCGCCACATGTTCGTAGCCTTCCCACTGAATGTAAGGTTTCACCAGGTCACTGCTGAAGGTTTCATTGGTGGTGAGGGATTTGCTGCGGGTCTGCAGGCTCTTGATGCGCATCGGGCGCCCCTGCTGATCGCGCAACGGATACCGGCCATTGTTGGCGCGATCAAAAATGCGTCTATAGTTCTGGCTGAATTGATAGCTTCGCTGGGCGCGCATATGCCTGAGTTCCTGCGCAGTAAACATCGCGGCCACCGTGCCCTCATCGGCTGAGTCATAGTCGCTGGAGGACTGTGCCGACTCAAACACATCACTCGACTCCATTTGGACCAGCAGCGGCACCTGCGACGATTGCATGCCGCCTGGCAGCGCGCCTTTGGTTGGGTCGATTTCCCAGCGTCCTGCCGCCGTTCTACGCAGGTAGGGCCTATAGGGCCTGAAGGGGCTGCGTGCGTCGATCAACTGCCACCCCAAGGCACCGAGTTTGATTTGGTAGTATTTCCCGTTGTCCTTTACGTAGTGCCGAGAGCTGCCATCAGGCAACGCAGGCGCTTGATAGATGGCGTCTTCAAGCCGTGTCAGTCCGGTTGGGGTGCTCGCTTGGGCTAACAACGGGTCCAGTGGTTGCCCGGCCGCGGTCGAGTGTGTGCTCGTCAAGACCTTGGCCCGAACGGCGGGAGGGCTGGCCGTGTGCGACAAGCTGGTTTGTTGAATGGCGTGTTTAAGCGAGTCGGCGCCTGACTGCTCAAGCAGTGCAGCGCGTTCGGGGTCGGAAAGCGTTTGCTCCAGGGTGCCAGGCAGATCGTCGAGTGAATCCGAGGGTTGCCCCTCGGCATCCAGGCACGTGTACAGCTCGCCCTGACGCAACAGCGTATGGTGAACACGTGCATCTGCGGGGCCGATGCTGCCGAGAAGCTCGCCTTCACGGCTGCCATCGTACACGTCGATCTTGTGCGAACTCGGCCAGCCGGGCAGTCGTTCGATGGTGTGCAGCGCCAGTGGCACGCTTTCCCGATCGCTCATCGAATCGAGGAAAACCCCCGACCAGGCCCGCGATTCCCGGGCCGCCGCGGCGTATTGCTCGGCCTCCCAGCGCGGCAATGGCGCCAAGCGGTTATCCAACTGCAGGCTTTGCTGCTCGGCTGGGGACAGGCAGGCTTCCATTTCCTCGAGATGGCTTTTAGAAAGCTGCGGCATAAGCGCGCGAATTCTGATTTCGGTGGGCGTGATGGCTTTTTCGCCGGGCGCAGTGAGCAGGCTAAGCAGTCGCTGTTTTTGTTGTTGCGCCTGGTTTTCCAAACGCATGGCGACATTTTCGACTTTGGTGAAGTAGTCGGGATACCAGTCGAGCAGCAGTTTGTTGAATTCAGTCTGAGGTATCCGTTCTTCGAGGGCGTGCAACAGCTCACCCTTTCTGAATCGCGCTTCACTGATCCTGATTTCAACGGTGCCCGTACCGTAGCTCATCACCACGTTTCGTTGCTCGCCGATAATCTTCAATACATGGTTGGCGGGCCATTCGGGGAGCGAGGTGAGCAGGTGGAACTGAATCAGCGGCGAGTGGGCGGTTACCGAAGTGCCTTCGGCGCGCTCCAGGTTAAAGTCATTGATTTCTTGCTCCAGGTTGAAGTGCTTGAGCGTGTCACGCAACAGCGGCGGAGGGCGCAGCCTATGCTGGTGGACTTCGCGCAGGCCGGCCCGGTCGACGCCACCGAGCAGCAAGATCGGTTCCACCTTCGTTTGGGTGACAGTGGCCGCGTCCGGCCCCAGACGCTTGATCAGTTTAAGCGCGTCCCAGTCCCCAGGTGCTTCATGTGTTTGGCGCCAACTGCCGACGCCATTACTCAGGAGTGGCGGGCAATAAGCGTCTTGCACGCTTGGGTGTGACAGCTCCCATTGCGTGCCATCGGGGGCGCGTTGCACTGCATGCGGGTGATCATCGAGCTTCAGGTAATGCTGTTGCCCCTGCTTGTACAAGCCCTGGCTGTCGGCAACCCAGTGGCTGGGCAATGGGGCGGGATGGCGGTAAGGCGCAAGGTCGGGGTTCCATAAACGCCAGCCTTTGCCGCGCACCCGAACTTTCACCAGCCTGGCGCCGAAGCCGACTGTGCGGATGGCGCCGGCAGTGGCCACTGCCTGAGCGGCGGTGTCCAACACGTCGAGCAAGTCATTGAGTGCTTCATCGCTGTCGCCGCGACTCCATGCCGCCAAACCTTCATACACGGTGTTGAGCACCTGAGCTGCGGTGACCACCAATAGCACCTCGCCGACTATCGGAATAAATGAAGCGGCGAAAAACAGCGCTGACTTGCCCAGGTCGAGATACGCCTGCAGGCGTTTCTGCCGGCTCATCAGGTCCGCCTCCGCTGTGGGCACGGCCACACTGCGCGCGTCATTCTTGATCTGAGTAATTCGCTGGCGCGCAATCGCCTGGAACAGGTCTGTCTTGATCGCGGTCAGGCTAACCTCTGCGTCCAGCCTGGCGGGGTAAGTTTTACGGTTGGTTATCAGCTCGGGCGCGCCTACCACAGCCGGGGTCGCGCTTAGCAGGTTGCCTTGATGTTGCAGCGGTACAAGGTGCTTGAAGAAGGCCTGGTAATCGGCCGTTAGCAGGCGCTCTGCGAGCTTTTGCTGGAGCTCATCCATGCTGGCGTGCTGACGAAATGGGCTGCTTGGGTCCTCGGGCGTGTAGAGCATCAGCGGGATGCCGATGCTGGCTGCGTTAATCACCAGTACGTTGGGCAGCACCACGTTATTCAGCGTCAGGTGGCTGCAGGTTATTTCAAGGTGGGCGCCCGAGCGCTGCAGGCTGTGCAACTGTAAATGTTGCCGGGGCGTCAGTTGCTGACGCATACAGGCACTGTGCAGCGCGACGCCAAAGGCATGCTGCGCCTGCGCCCTGAACATTCCAAGCACGTGCGCGGCAGTACGCCCGTTGGCGTTAGCCTTTGCGGGTTCGAGTACGTTACCGATGTGTTTCAGGTAGTGGCTGCCGAGGTCCAGCGCGCGACAGGTGCGGGCGAATGAGGTCGCAAGGATGGTGCATGGCACCTCGCCTGCTGTGGTGACATTGATAATGGCCGTGCCGGTTTCCATGCCGTCGAGCTCTGCTTCCGACGCTTCGAAGTTCTGCAGGGCGGCTTCCAGTAACGTCTGGCGGGTGGTTTTGGCGTGGCTCTTGATCAGGCCCAGCAAGTGAGAATTTTTCCATTCGCGCGACAAAATCGCGTTTTCATCCTCGATAAAGCCAAAGAACCACGCTTTAAGTGTCGCGCGCAGCAACGGGCGCGCAAACGTCTCGGGGCTTTGCAGTTCGTCGAGCAGCGCCTTGAGGTCGTGCCTGGATTGATTGCTGCTGATCAGGCTGCTGCGAAAATCCGCGCGCAATGGCGCGGGGGCCTGGCTCAGCCAGACCGGCAACTGGTCGTTGATAAAGGCTTGGTGGGCCGCCAGCGGCGAAGCTGGCGGCGCGCAGTCGGTCGGTTCAGGTGTGTATGTGGTCATTGATCGGGCCATGCGGTGTCAGGGTTAATCGCCCCAGCCTACGCAGGCTGTTTTCGGTAAAGTATTAGCGCAATAGCCCCGCGCGGCGGCAGCGACAGGTATGCCAGACCACCTGTCGAACGCTCGGCGTTAAAGCCGACCATTACCGTCGGAATTGGTCAAAATTTGTGCTATATTCCGCGCCCGCGATTTTTCATCTCAACACCGGTCACCGTCATGCAAACAGCCAAGCCGTTATTTGACTATCCCAAGTACTGGGCCGAATGTTTCGGTCCTGCGCCATTCCTGCCGATGAGCAGGGAGGAGATGGATCAGCTTGGCTGGGATTCCTGCGACATCATCATCGTCACCGGTGATGCGTACGTGGATCACCCCTCGTTCGGCATGGCAATTATCGGCCGGCTGCTCGAGTCTCAGGGCTTTCGCGTCGGGATCATTGCCCAGCCGAACTGGCAGTCCAAAGACGACTTCATGAAGCTCGGCGAGCCGAACCTGTTCTTTGGCGTCGCGGCCGGCAACATGGACTCGATGATCAACCGCTACACCGCCGACAAAAAAATCCGTTCCGACGACGCCTACACCCCTGGCGGCATGGCTGGCAAACGCCCGGACCGCGCGAGCCTGGTGTACAGCCAGCGTTGCAAGGAAGCCTACAAGAACGTGCCGATCGTGCTCGGTGGCATTGAAGCCTCGCTGCGCCGCATCGCCCACTACGACTACTGGCAGGACCGTGTACGCAACTCGATCCTGATCGATGCCACCGCCGATATTCTGCTGTATGGCAACGCCGAGCGGGCCATCGTCGAAGTCGCCCAGCGCTTGTCGTGGGGCCACAAGATCGAAGACATCACCGACGTGCGCGGCACCGCGTTCATTCGCCGTGACACGCCAGCCGGCTGGTACGAAGTCGACTCCACGCGTATCGACCGCCCGGGCAAGGTCGACAAGATCATCAACCCGTACGTGAATACGCAAGACACCCAGGCCTGCGCGATCGAGCAGGAAAAAGGGCCGGTTGATGACCCGGAAGAAGCCAAGGTCGTACAGATCCTGGCCAGCCCGCGCATGACCCGCGACAAGACCGTGATTCGCCTGCCGTCGGTAGAAAAAGTGCGTGGCGATGCGGTGCTGTATGCCCACGCCAACCGCGTGTTGCACCTGGAAACCAACCCAGGCAACGCCCGCGCCCTGGTGCAAAAGCATGGTGAAGTGGACGTGTGGTTCAACCCGCCGCCCATCCCGATGACCACCGAAGAAATGGACTACGTGTTTGGCATGCCTTACGCGCGTGTTCCACACCCGGTGTACGGCAAGGAAAAGATTCCGGCCTACGACATGATTCGCTTCTCGGTGAACATCATGCGTGGCTGCTTCGGCGGCTGCACCTTCTGCTCGATCACCGAGCACGAAGGCCGCATCATCCAGAACCGTTCCGAAGAGTCGATCATTCGCGAAATCGAAGAGATCCGCGACAAGGTGCCAGGCTTTACCGGCGTGATCTCCGACCTCGGCGGCCCGACTGCGAACATGTACCGCATCGCGTGCAAGAGCCCGGAAATCGAATCCGCGTGCCGCAAGCCGTCGTGCGTGTTCCCCGGCATCTGCCCGAACCTGAACACCGACCACTCGTCGTTGATTCAGTTGTACCGCAGTGCCCGTGCATTGCCGGGCGTGAAAAAAATTCTGATCGCTTCCGGCCTGCGCTACGACTTGGCCGTTGAGTCGCCGGAATACGTCAAAGAGTTGGTCACCCACCACGTTGGTGGTTACCTCAAGATCGCCCCGGAACACACCGAGGAAGGTCCGCTCAACCAGATGATGAAGCCGGGCATTGGCAGCTATGACAAGTTCAAGCGCATGTTCGAGAAGTACACCAAGGAAGCGGGTAAAGAGCAGTACCTGATCCCGTACTTCATCGCCGCCCACCCGGGCACCACCGATGACGACATGATGAACCTGGCCCTGTGGCTCAAGGGCAACGGCTTCCGCGCCGACCAGGTGCAGGCGTTCTACCCGTCGCCGATGGCCACCGCCACCGCGATGTACCACTCGGGCAAGAACCCGCTGCGCAAGGTCACCTACAAGAGCGACGCGGTCACCATCGTCAAGAGCGAAGAGCAGCGCCGTTTGCACAAGGCGTTCCTGCGCTACCACGACCCGAAAGGCTGGCCGATGCTGCGCGAAGCATTGACCCGCATGGGCCGCGCCGACCTGATCGGGTCGGGCAAGGAGCAGTTGATTCCGCTGCACCAGCCAGCCACCGACAGCTACCAGAGCGCGCGTCGCAAAAACTCGACGCCGGCCGGCAGCCACAAGGTCGCCAAGGAAACCACCACCAAAATCCTCACCCAGCACACCGGTTTGCCACCGCGCGGCAGCGACGGCAGCAACCCGTGGGACAAACGCGAGCAAGCCAAGGCCGCCGCAATGGTGCGCAACAAGCAGGCCGCCAAGGAACGCACCGACGCGGCCAAGGGCAAAGGCAAGAAGCCAGCTCGCAAGCCTGTGGTGCCGCGTTGATCGTCGCCTGAACATGCCAAACGCCAGCCTCGCGCTGGCGTTTGGCTTTCCAGGCATTGCCTTTGCCACAACCTGTGGGAGGCGCTGTCGCGCGGCGGGTCTGGAGTACACAGCAGACTTGCTTTCTGTGGGAGCGGGCTTGCTCGCGATTGCACGGTGTCAGCTAAGTATTTTTCAACTGACACACCGCAATCGCGAGCAAGCCCGCTCCCACAGTTGACTGCATCGTGCTTGAGATCGGGGCCTTTTACACTGTGGTTCGCCCACCTGAGGCTTGCTCGTGCGGCGTCAGTTCAATCAATCCCATTTCAAGGAAGATCACCCCCAATGAATGAGCTGCCCGGCATTCGCAGTTTTCTATCGATGTATTTCCCGGTGTTCATTGGGGCGATCCTGGCGTCGGTGTTTACCCTGGCAACGGCGCTGCCGCTGTTTTTCGACAGTTACTTTCAACACCTCCCGTTGGCTGACAGCACCAAGTATTCGTTTTTCGGTGGGCTCGCACTCACGCTGGTCGTCGTGCAGTGCAATTTCATGATCGCGCGCGGTTATCCGAACTGGGTGAGGCCGTTGGTGGCGTTATTGGCCCTGTGTGTTATGGGCGTAGTGCCCACCGTCACCCAAGGCGCAAGCCCTCTGGTGTATGCCGTGACCTTGCTGTTTCCGCTGTTGGCGCTGCTACTGCTCAACAGCAAACGCCACCGCGAAATGCGCCGCAAACTGCTCGAAGTACGCCACCTGCGCCAGGCCATAATCGCCGCGCACAAAGCTGGTTGACTGAGTAGATTCACCACCCGGCCTCACACGTGCGCCACAAATATGTGCAAGGCTTGCACCATTGCCGCAGCCAGGGTGCCGTTTTGGTGCTGTACTGCAGCGTGACTTACGTAAAAGCACAATGACCGCCGCTCTGGCATAAGTCTTGCGCGCGTTGTTTTCATGCCCTGGCTCGCAGGAGGCCGCCGTGTCGATTCATGTCGCGTTGCACCACGTTACGCATTACCGCTACGACCGCGCTGTCGAACTCGGCCCACAGATCGTGCGCTTGCGCCCGGCGGCCCACAGCCGTACGCGAATTTTGTCTTACGCGCTGAAAGTGCTGCCCGAGCAGCACTTCATCAATTGGCAGCAAGACCCACAGGGCAACTACCTGGCGCGCCTGGTGTTCCCCGAAAAGACCGACCAACTGCGCATTGAGGTCGACCTGGTCGCCGAGATGGCGGTGTTCAACCCGTTCGATTTTTTCCTTGAGCCCTACGCCGAAAGCATCCCGTTCAGCTACGCCGCCGATGAGCAGCGCGAGCTGGCGCCGTACCTCGAAACCCTGCCGCTGACGCCGAAGTTTGCCGCCTACCTGGCCGGTATTGATCGCACGCCGTTGCCGGCGGTGGACTTTCTGGTGGGCCTCAACCAGCGCTTGGCGGCTGATATTGGTTACCTGATCCGCATGGAACCGGGCGTGCAAACCCCGGAATTCACCCTGGAAAACGCCTCGGGCTCCTGCCGTGATTCGGCGTGGTTGCTGGTGCAACTGCTGCGCAACCTGGGGTTGGCGGCGCGTTTTGTGTCCGGCTACCTGATCCAGTTGACCGCCGACGTCAAGGCCCTCGACGGCCCGTCCGGCACCGAGGTGGACTTCACCGACCTGCACGCCTGGTGCGAAGTGTATTTGCCCGGCGCGGGTTGGATCGGCCTGGACGCCACGTCCGGTCTGTTCGCCGGTGAAGGGCATATCCCGTTGGCGTGTAGCCCCGATCCCTCGTCTGCTGCACCGATCAGCGGGCTGGTGGAGCCGTGCGGGTGCCAATTTACCCACGAAATGTCGGTTGAGCGCATTTGGGAAGCGCCACGGGTGACCAAGCCCTACACCGAGGACCAGTGGCTGGCGATTCAGGCCTTGGGTCGGCAGATTGACGGCGACCTGCTCAACGATGACGTGCGCCTGACCATGGGCGGCGAGCCGACCTTCGTTTCGATTGATGACCCCGACGGTGCCGAATGGAACACCGCCGCGCTGGGGCCAGACAAACGGCGCCTGTCCGCCGAGCTGTTCCAGCGCATGCGCCAGCACTACGCGCCCCAAGGCCTGGTGCACTTCGGCCAGGGCAAGTGGTACCCCGGCGAGCAACTGCCGCGCTGGTCGCTGAACTGCTACTGGCGCCGCGACGGCGTGCCGATCTGGCACAACAGCGCGCTGATCGCTGATGAACAACAGGATTACGGCGCCGACGGCGAATTGGCTGGGCGCTTTTTGGCCAGCGTTGCCGAGCGCTTGAAGCTGCCGGCGCGCTTTGTATTTCCGGCCTTCGAAGACAACTTTTACTACCTGTGGCGCGAAGGCGCACTGCCGCTGAACGTCAGCGCCCAAGACCCGCGCTTGAGCGATGAACTGGAGCGCGAACGCCTGCGCAAAGTGTTCGGCCAAGGCCTGGATAAAGTCATCGGCCAAGTGCTGCCGCTGGCGCGCACCGCCGCCAATGACCGCTGGCAGAGTGGCCGCTGGTACTTGCGCGATAACCACTGCCGCCTGGTGCCGGGCGACTCGCCGCTGGGCTATCGCTTGCCCTTGGCCTCGCAGCCGTGGGTGACGGCGGCGGAGTACCCGTTTGTGCACCCCACCGACCCGAACCAGGACCAGCCGCCACTGCCGGGCACCGCGCAACTGCAAAGCCATGGCGAACCCGCGCCGAGCGATGAGCGCACGCCAACGCTGGACGAGTCCGCTGACTGGCTGACGCGCACCGCGTTGTGCGCCGAAGCTCGCGAAGGGCGGCTGTACGTGTTTATGCCGCCGCTGGAACGCGTCGAGGACTACCTCGAACTGGTCGCCGCCATCGAAGCGACCGCCGAAGAACTGCACTGCCCGTTGCTGCTGGAAGGCTACGAGCCGCCAGCCGACACGCGCCTGAGCAATTTCCGGGTGACGCCAGACCCCGGCGTGATCGAGGTTAACGTGCAGCCGTCCGCCACGTGGGACGAGTTGGTGGAACGCACCGAATTCCTCTACGAAGAAGCGCGGCAAACCCGCCTGACCACTGAAAAATTCATGATCGACGGCCGCCACACCGGCACCGGCGGCGGTAACCATTTTGTGCTGGGCGGCGCCACACCCAAGGACTCACCGTTCTTGCGGCGCCCCGACCTGCTGCGCAGTTTGATCAGCTATTGGCATAACCACCCGTCACTCTCGTATCTGTTTTCCGGGCTGTTTATCGGCCCCACTTCGCAGGCGCCGCGCGTGGACGAAGCGCGTAACGACGCGCTGTATGAGCTGGAGATTGCCTTCGCGCAAATGCCCGCGCCGGGCGAAGAGTGCCCGCCGTGGTTGGTGGACCGCTTGTTGCGCAACTTGCTGATCGACGTGACGGGCAACACACACCGCGCCGAATTCTGCGTCGACAAGCTCTACTCGCCCGACGGTGCGACCGGTCGCTTGGGCCTGCTGGAACTGCGCGCGTTTGAAATGCCGCCGCATGCGCGCATGAGCCTGACCCAGCAATTGCTGCTGCGCGCCTTGGTCGCACGCTTTTGGCGTGAGCCGTACGCGCCGCCGAAACTGGCGCGCTGGGGCACCGAGCTGCACGACCGCTTTTTGTTGCCGCACTTTATCGAGCAGGATTTCGCCGATGTGATCGCCGAACTCAACGCCGCCGGCTACCCGTTGCGCGCCGAATGGTTTGCCGCGCACTTGGAGTTCCGCTTCCCCAAGGTCGGCGATTACGCCGTCAGCGGTATCGAACTGGAGCTGCGCCAAGCGCTGGAGCCCTGGCACGTACTGGGCGAGGAGGGCGCGGTGGGCGGCACGGTGCGCTATGTGGATTCGTCGCTGGAGCGCTTGCAGGTGAAACTCAGCGGGCTGCCGCCGCAGCGTTATCTGCTGACCTGCAACGGCATCCCGGTGCCGCTGCACGCCACCGGCCGGGTGGGCGAGTTTGTCGCCGGCGTGCGTTACCGCGCCTGGCAACCGGCGAACTGCCTGCAGCCGACGATCGAGGTGCACGCGCCGTTGGTGTTCGATGTGCTTGATACCTGGATGCAACGCTCGCTGGGCGGCTGCCAATACCACGTGGCCCATCCGGGCGGGCGCAATTACGACAGTTTGCCGGTGAACGCCAATGAAGCCGAAAGTCGGCGCATGGCGCGGTTTTTCCGTGTTGGCCACACACCCGGCAAGCTCAGCGTTCCCACGGTGGTCATTAACGATGAATTGCCGATGACCCTGGATTTGCGGCGTTTCCCCAATAAAAATGACTAAATACAATCCAAAATGTGGGAGCAGGCAAGCCTTCTCCCACACTAGATTGCAGTGAGTTTGAATTACACTGAGCCCCTTTGCCCCCGCCGAGCGTTCCATGCCCGACTTGCTCGACCAATACCCGCTGACCGCGGGCACTTATCACGAATTGCTGGACGACAGCGGCGCGGTGCGTGCTCATTGGCAGCGCCTGCTTGATCACCTGCAACGCAGCACACCCGCGCAGTTGGCCCAACGCCAGGCGCTGCTGACCCGGCAGATTCAGGAAAACGGCGTGACCTACAACGTCTACGCCGACCCCAAAGGCGCCGACCGCCCGTGGGAGCTGGATTTGCTGCCGCACGTGCTGGCCTTTGAAGAGTGGCAGCACCTGTCGGCGGGCATCGCCCAGCGTGCGCGCCTGCTGAATGCGGTATTGGCCGACCTGTATGGCCCGCAGCGCTTGATCAAAGCGGGCTTGCTGCCGGCTGAATTGGTGTTCGGGCATAACAATTTTTTGTGGCCATGCCAGGGTATTCAGCCGCCTGACGGTGCGTTTCTGCACCTGTATGCGGTGGACCTTGCGCGCACGCCGGATGGCCGCTGGTGGGTCACCGCCGACCGTACTCAGGCGCCGTCGGGCGCCGGCTATGCGCTGGAAAACCGCACCATCGTGTCGCGCGCGTTCCCGGATTTGTACCGCGATTTGCAGGTGCAGCACCTCACCGGGTTCTTCCGCACGCTGCAGGAAACCCTCGCCCGTCAGGCGCCCGGCGACGACCAGACACCGCTGATCGTGCTGCTCACGCCGGGGCGTTTCAACGAAAGCTATTTTGAACACCTATACCTCGCGCGCCAGCTCGGTTACCCGTTGGTCGAAGGCGGCGACCTGACCGTGCGCGACAGCACCGTGTTCCTCAAAACGCTCAGTGGTTTGCGCCGCGTGCACGCGATCATGCGGCGCCTGGACGACGATTTTTGCGACCCGCTGGAGCTGCGCACCGACTCTGCCCTCGGCGTGCCGGGCCTGCTCGATGCCGTGCGCCAAGGCAATGTGCTGGTGGCGAATGCCTTGGGCAGTGGCGTGCTGGAATCCCCCGGGTTGCTCGGCTTTTTGCCGAAGATCAACCAGTTCCTGTTCGGCGAAGATTTGATTCTGCCGTCGATCGCAACCTGGTGGTGTGGCGAGGCGCCGGTGCTGGCCGAGGCCTTGGAAAAGCTGCCGGAGTTACTGATCAAACCGGCCTTTTCGTCGCAAAGTTTTACGCCGGTATTCGGCCGCGACTTGAACCACGAACAGCGCCACGCGCTGGCCGAGCGCATGCGCGCGCGGCCTTATGCGTATGTTGCCCAAGAGCTGGCGCAATTGTCGCAGGCGCCGGTGTGGCACACCGTCGATGACCATTTGCAACATCGCGCCATCGGCATGCGGGTGTACGCGGTGGCCAGTGACCAGGGCTACCGCGTGCTGCCCGGCGGCTTGACCCGCGTGGCGGCCGAGGCGGATGCCGAAGTGGTGTCGATGCAACGCGGCGGCGCCAGCAAAGACACGTGGGTGCTCGGCGAGCGCGCAGCCGCCGGTGAGCAGTGGCGCGCGCAGCGGCCGATTGGCGCGCATGACCTGGTGCGCCGCGACCCATACCTGCCGTCGCGCGTGGTTGAAAACCTGTTTTGGTTTGGCCGTTACTGCGAGCGCTGCGATGACAGCGCGCGCTGGCTGCGCATCGTGCTGGCGCGGTATGTCGACGGTGACGACCCGCTGGCGTTGCAGGCCGCCGTCGAACTGGGTGAAAACCTGCGCTTGCTGCCCGAGGAAGGCGAGTTACCCGAGCGTCTGCTCGCCGCCTTGCTGGGGGATGACTGGCCGTCGAGCCTGCGCGCCAACCTGCAACGTTTGCAATGGGCGGCGTCGCAGGTACGTGGCAAGTTATCCCGCGAAAACTGGCAGGCGTTGGTCGAGCTGCAACGCGAAGCCCTGGAGCTGGAACGCGAAACCGCCGACTTCGGCGAGCTGCTGGATTTTCTCAACCGCTTGGTGATGTCCCTGGCTGCGCTGTCCGGGTTTGCCCTCGACGACATGACCCGTGACGAAGGCTGGCGCTTTTTGATGATGGGCCGGCGCATCGAGCGCCTGCAGTTTCTCAGCAGCAGCCTCGCGGCGTTCTTGCGTGGCGTGGCCGTGTTTGATCAGGCAGGGCTTGAGTGGTTGCTTGAGCTGGGCAACAGCAGCATCACCTATCGCTCGCGTTACCTGGCCGTGCCGCAGTTGATTCCAGTGCTCGACTTGTTGTTGCTGGATGAGCAGAACCCGCACGCGGTGCTGTTCCAGTTGAAACTGGTGAGCCGCACCCTGCGTCGCCTCAACGACGATTTTAGCGTGCCGCGGGAAACCGGCCTGGCGCCATTGGTGGAGCGCTTGGCGCGCTTTGACCTGAGCTGCCTGGAGAACTCGCTGTTTGGCGAGCCCAGCGTGCGTGCCGCGCTGGATGGGCTGGCCGACCTGCTGCAAGCAGTCGCCGATGAGAGTGGCCAAGTCTCGGATCGCCTGGCGTTGCGCCACTTTGCCCATGTGGATGATGTCAGCCAGCAAACGGTGTCGCTGTGATGAGTGCGCGTTACCAGATTTTCCACGACACCCATTACCACTACGACAGCCCGGTGTCGCTGGCGCAGCAACTGGCGCACCTGTGGCCGCGGCCCTGCGCCTGGCAGCGGTGCACGTCGCAGCAGTTGGAGATCAGCCCGCAGCCGTCTTCGCGGCGTGATGAACTGGATGTGTTCGGCAACCCGATCACCCGCCTGGCGTTCGAGCGGCCGCATGATGAATTGTTGGTCAACGCCGGGCTGACTGTCGAAGTGCTGGCGCGGCCTGCCCTGGATTTTCGCCAGTCACCGCCTTGGGACCAGACGCGCGACAGCCTCACCTACAGCAGCCAGCCACTCTCGGCAGAGCTGATCGAAGCGTGCCGCTATCGCTTCGAATCGCCCTACGTGCACCTGAAACAAATCTTCGTCGAATTCTCCGAAAGTTGTTTTCCACCCGGCGCGCCGCTGTTGCTGGGCGTACAGGCATTGATGCAGAAAATTTTCAGCGAATTCACCTTCGATGCCGAAGCCACCCAAGTCGCCACGCCCCTGGTGGAAGTGCTGGAGCGCCGACGCGGCGTGTGCCAGGACTTCGCCCACCTGATGCTCGCGTGTGTGCGTTCGCGCGGCCTGGCGGCACGCTATATCAGTGGTTACTTGCTGACCCAGCCACCGCCCGGCCAGCCACGGCTGATCGGTGCCGATGCGTCCCACGCGTGGGTCTCGGTGTATTGCCCGGTGTCGGGCTGGGTGGATTTTGACCCGACCAACAATGTGCAGCCCGCACTCGAACACATCACCCTGGCCTGGGGCCGGGACTTCTCGGATGTTTCGCCATTGCGCGGGGTGATTCTGGGAGGCGGCAACCACGACCCGGAAGTGCGGGTAACGGTGATGCCACTGGAGTAACGCAAGGATCGTTCCCACGCGCTGCGTGGGAATGCCTGCTGTGACGCTCTGCGCCACTAATGCGCAGGCTTCGAACCTTACTGTGCGCCGTGACGCGAAGCGTGCGCGGCGGCATTCCCACAGGGCGTAGGAACCCTCAAATTATTCGGCCGGGGTTTTCGGTGTTTCGGTGTCGTCAGATGCCACTTCACCGTCACCTTCTGCATCCGGGTTCAGTGCGCCGGTTTCTTCATCCACAGCGGCTTTTTTGCGTTGCAGTTTTTCCTCTTTCTTCTGTTCCTTGGCCAAGTCTCTCTGACGTTTGGCGAAGGAGTAATTAGGTTTGGCCATGGGCGATCCTCTAGGGTCGAAGGTGAGGGTGGGCGGCACGCAGCTGCCTTGGGTCGCTATGGTAGCAGCTTAGCAACGCACTTGGGCCTCACTTACCGCACGCGTAGGCAGCCAGCAGGCCGTTGAACAGTTGGTTAAGGTGCATGGCAGGCGCTCCGGTGGGTGACGCGCTGATCATAAGCGGGTCGCCGAAGGTTGGCTGGTAGATTGTGTTGATCAGTCTGATAGCCTAAAGTTGTATACAATCTGTTGATACAGATCATAAGAATTCTAGCCTGCTTGAGGCAACCTCATCACACTACGTTATTTTTAAACCCTGCCTTGGAGATTCACATGTTTGCCAAACTCGTTGCTGTTTCCCTGCTGACTCTGGCGAGCGGCCAGTTGCTTGCCGCAGAGTGCACGGTCACCGTCGACTCCACCGACCAGATGTCCTTTAACACCAAGGCCATTGAAATCGACAAAAGCTGCAAGACCTTCACCGTTGAGTTGACTCATTCCGGCAGCTTGCCGAAGAACGTCATGGGCCATAACTGGGTGCTGAGCAGCGCCGCCGACATGCCTGGCATCGCCAGCGACGGTATGGCTGCGGGTATCGACAAAAGCTATTTGAAAGACGGCGACAGCCGCATCATTGCGCACACTAAAATCATTGGTGCGGGTGAGAAAGATTCCGTGACCTTTGATGTGTCGAAGCTGGTTGCCGGTACGGATTACGCGTTCTTCTGCTCGTTCCCGGGGCACATCTCGATGATGAAAGGCACGGTGACCGTTAAGTAAGACCGCGTTATCGTTCATCGCGAGCAAGCCCGCTCCCACATTTTGACCGCATTCCTGCAGGGGAACCGGGCCACCTGTGGGAGGGGGATTGCTCCCACATTTTGACCGCATTCCTGCAGGGGAACCGGGCCACCTGTGGGAGGGGCTTGCTCCCACATTTTGACCGCATTCCTGCAGGGGAGCCGGGCCAAATGTGGGAGGGGGCTTGCTCCCGATAGCAATCTACCGGTCACCCTGCTCAGCTCAGGGTGCGAACGGCATCAGTCGCTTGTGCTCGGTCTTGCGGTAAGTCTCACAAATAATCCTGAACGCTTCCTCGCGCACCGGCTGACCGTGCAAGAAGGCATCGATCTCGGCGTAGGTCACGCCATGCGAGGCTTCGTCGGGCTTGCCCGGTGACAGGTCTTCCAGGTCCGCTGTCGGCACTTTTTCTACCAGCGATTCCGGCGCACCAAAGTGTCGGGCGATCGAGCGCACCTGGTTTTTCACCAAACCGCTCAAGGGCGCAAGGTCACAGGCGCCATCACCGAACTTGGTGAAAAAGCCCATCACGGCTTCCGCCGCATGGTCAGTGCCAACCACCAAACCACCGGCAGCCCCCCGCGATGGTGTACTGCGCCACCATGCGCATGCGCGCCTTGGTATTGCCCAGCACAAAATCACGCGACACCGCCGCCTTGCCCTCAAACGCCGACACTTCATTGGCCAGGGCTTTCACCGCCGGGCCGATGTTCACGGTGTGGCGCTCGTCCGGCTCGATAAAGTCCACCGACGCCTGGGCATCAATTTCATCGAGCTGGGTTTGATAGGGCAAACGCACGGCGATAAAACGGTAGGCCTCATCGCCGGTACTGGCGCGCAATTCTTGCATCGCACGTTGCGCCAGCAGGCCTGCGGTCAGCGAGTCGACGCCGCCGCTGATGCCCAGTACCAAGGTCTTGAGCCCGGAATTACGCAGGCAGTCCTGAATAAAGGCCACGCGGCGAGCAACCTCAGCCTCAAGATCCGCCTGGTCGTTGAACGGTGCTTGCACCTTGAGCTGCTGCGCAATCTCACGCTGTACGGCTTGCATGATTCACTCCTTGCTGGAAAGGGCAGGTACTTTAAAAACGTGGCGCAAATAGGCGACGAAATTCGGGTCGGTGCAATGGGTCTTGCCCGCCTCATCGGAGATTTTCGCCACCGGCTGGCCATTGCAGGCCGTCATTTTAAGCACGATGCTCATCGGTTCAACACCTGGAATGTCACAGGTCAGGTTGGTGCCGATGCCGAAGCTCACATTGATCCGACCACGCAGCGCGCGGAAAATCTCCAGGGCCTTGGGCAGCGACAGGCTGTCGGAGAACACCAGGGTCTTGCTCATCGGCTCGATGCCCAGCTTGTGGTAGTGCGCGATGGCTTTTTCGGCCCACTGTATCGGGTCGCCGGAGTCGTGGCGCAGGCCGTCGAACAGCTTGGCGAAGTACAAATCGAAGTCGCCCAAAAAGGCGTCGGTGGTGATGCAATCGGTCAGGGCGATGCCCAGCAGGCCACGGTATTCGCGCACCCAGCAATCGAGGGCGGCGATTTGGCTGTCGATCAGGCGCGGGCCAAGTTGCTGGTGGGCCATGATCCATTCATGCGCCATGGTACCCAGCGGCTTCATATCGAACTCGCGGGCCAGGTGCACGTTGCTGGTGCCGACAAAGCGCCCGGGGAAGTCGTGCTTGAGCACGCTCACCACCTCTTCCTGCACCCGGTACGAGAAGCGCCGGCGCGTGCCGAAATCGGCCACTTGCAGCTCAGAGAGCTCATCGCTACTGGCGTTTGCGGTCAGCCAGTCAAACTTGCGATACAACTGCTCGCGAGCTTGTTCAAGGATCACGGTCTGGTAGCGGTAGCGGTTACGTACTTCGCTGACGATGGCCAGCATCGGCACTTCAAACAGGATCACGTGCAGCCACGGCCCGCGCAGGCGGATAAACAGCTCGCCGTTTTCGATGCCGGTTTGCACATAACGCAGGTTGAAGCGAAACAGCCCGAGGAAGCGCAGAAAATCCGGCTTCATAAAGCTGATGCGTTCGAGGAAATTCAGTTGGTCCGGGCTCAGGCTCAGCTCGGCAAGGCGCTCGATCTGGTAGCGGATCTCCGCCAGGTACGGGCGCAGGTCCTCACTGTTGCGGCAACGAAACTCCCATTCAACTTCCACGTTCGGGTAGTTGTGCAGCACCGCCTGCATCATGGTCAGCTTGTAGAAGTCGGTGTCGAGCAGGTTCTGCACGATTCGATCGGCAAACACACTCTCGCTCATAACGGGAATCTCCAGACGGGTCGGCGATGGGCGCCGACCTTTACGCACAATTAAGGAATGGCGCTAGTGGCGCATAGACCTGTGGGGTTTTGCCAGCGATTTTTTATTTTGGGATTTTTGCTGCAGCCACTGAAGCCATCGGGAGCAAGCCCCCTCCCACATTTTGGCTTGTGAACACATTCAAACTGTGGGAGCAAGCCCCCTCTCACATTTTGGTTTGTGAACAC
>NZ_VUAZ01000144.1 GCF_009296165.1 Pseudomonas kitaguniensis
AGCACCGGCGGTGATCAGGCCTTGTTTGGTGCCCGTGATGGACATATACGCTGGCGTAGCCATGGAGATGCTCCTTGCTGGATAAATAAGAATGCCCGGGAGGCGAAATCGCCCGGTGGGTAACTAAGCACGTATCAAATACCGTGCCACGTTAATTATTTCGTATATAAACCGGGGGTGCCGTGGACGTGTTAGCGGTATGTGCTGACAAGTTGCGTAGAGAAAGCCGTGAATGTTGAGCAACTTCTTGCGCAGTGGTGCGCAACTTCCTGCGCACTCGCCTATGCGCCTTTATGTATCAAGCCTGCAGGGATCTATCCACAGGTTTTTCCACAGACCACTGCGCAACTAGTTGCCTGACTTGCTGATCATGCCTTTAACTAAGAGGGTGAGCATAAGCGATGTTTGCAGATCAGTCAGCACCAAGATATTCACGCACGAACAATGCAGCTTGTCGCTCAAGCCATCGAACTTATGAAACATTACGACACATAATTAATAAATCTTTTATTTCCAAATTTAAGAAGCTCTACTTCCCATTAACACCGCAAGTGCAGCACGCGTGTTAATGCAAATGAAAGCGTTAAACATCACTCTCGCTCAATAAAAAAGGGCGAAGCCATCACAGCTTCGCCCTTCGTTGTGCCGCTCAGACCTTAATGGTGTTCGCGCGTCGCACGGAATTTCACATCCGGCCAGCGCTCTTCCATCAACGCCAGGTTAACCCGTGTCGGGGCCAGGTAGGTCAGGTGACCACCGCCGTCGATCGCCAGGTTTTCCACAGCCTTATTGGAGAATTCCTCCAACTTCTTTTTGTCGCTGCAATCGATCCAGCGCGCGGAGTACACGGTAATCGGCTCATACGAGCACTCAACCTTGTATTCCTCTTTCAGGCGGCTGGCGACCACGTCGAACTGCAGCACACCGACGGCGCCGAGGATGATGTCGTTGCTGCGCTCCGGGAAGAACACTTGGGTGGCGCCCTCCTCCGCGAGCTGCTGCAGGCCTTGGCGCAGTTGTTTGGACTTGAGCGGGTCACGCAGGCGTACGCGGCGGAACAGTTCCGGGGCGAAGTGCGGGATACCGGTAAAGCCCAGCGTTTCGCCTTCGGTGAAGGTGTCGCCGATCTGGATGGTGCCGTGGTTGTGCAAACCGATGATGTCGCCGGCAAACGCTTCTTCAAGCTGTTCACGCTCGGAGGAGAAGAACGTCAGGGCGTCGCCGATGCGCACATCCTTGCCGGTGCGCACATGGCGCATCTTCATGCCTTTGTCGTATTTGCCGGAGCAGATGCGCATGAAGGCGATACGGTCGCGGTGTTTGGGGTCCATGTTCGCCTGGATCTTGAACACGAAGCCGGTGAATTTTTCTTCGACCGGTTCCACGGTGCGCTCGTTGGCCACGCGCGCAAGAGGCTTCGGCGCCCAGTTCACCACGGCGTCGAGCACGTGGTCGACACCGAAGTTGCCCAAGGCCGTACCGAAGAACACCGGGGTCAGTTGGCCGTCGAGAAATTCCTGCTGGTTGAACGCATGGCAGGCGCCCTGCACCAGTTCCAACTGGTCGACAAACCGGTCGTACTCGTCACCCAAATGGGCGCGGGCTTCGTCGGAGTCGAGCTTCTCGATGATTTTTACATCGGTGCGTTCGTGGCCATGGCCGGCGGTGTAGACAATGATGTAGTCGTCGGCCAGGTGGTACACGCCCTTGAAGTCGCGGTAGCAACCGATCGGCCAGGTGATCGGTGCCGCCTTGATCTTCAAAACGGCTTCGATTTCATCCAGCAATTCGATCGGGTCGCGAATGTCGCGGTCGAGTTTGTTGATGAAGCTGACGATCGGCGTGTCACGCAGACGGCACACGTCCATCAGCGCGATGGTACGCGGCTCAACGCCTTTACCGCCGTCAAGCACCATCAGCGCCGAGTCGACTGCGGTCAAGGTGCGATAAGTATCTTCGGAAAAGTCTTCGTGACCCGGGGTGTCGAGCAGGTTGACCATGTGGTCGCGATACGGAAACTGCATGACCGAGGTAGTAATCGAAATACCCCGTTGTTTTTCCATTTCCATCCAGTCGGAGGTGGCATGGCGGTCGGACTTGCGGGATTTCACCGTGCCGGCCACCGCGATTGCCTTGCCCATCAGCAGGAGCTTCTCGGTGATGGTGGTTTTACCGGCATCGGGGTGGGAAATAATGGCGAAAGTGCGGCGTTTCGCGACTTCGGCGGCCTGGTGGGTCATGGGAAATCGCCTGGCAGGTGAGTCAAAAAAGGGCGGCGAGTATAGCGCAAACCCCAGGGGCCAGACCACCGTTCAGCCCATTGGGGGTGGCTAAATGCTGCCAACTGTGGAACCTTTTAAAAGGTAGAGACGTCCACTCCCCTGCTACCGCACTCGGAACAGGGGCTGATAAATCAGCAAGTTAGCCTGACGAGGCTGCGCTCATGGCTTGACCTCATGCCGTCTTACCGGCATTGGCAAGCTGCTTTTCGCGACTACATTCGCCGACAGCCAGGAATGGCATTGCCGCTCGGAAATGTGGTCGCCGACAAAAGAAAAAAGGAGTCCGCCTGTGGCTATTCGCTATGGCAAAGGGCTGATAGGAGGAGCGGTTGTCGTCGCTCTCCTGGCCCTGCTGGTCCACTGGATCGGCATCAACACGATCGAACTGTACCGCGACGATTTGTTGTTTTACCTGCAAGCTCATCTGATTCTCGTCCTGGTCTCCATGCTGGCCGCCCTGATTGTGGGCATCCCCGCCGGTATCCTGCTCAGCCGACCGAACATGGTCGGGCGCGCAGAACGCTTCATGCAGATCTTCAACATCGGCAACACCGTCCCGCCCCTGGCCGTACTGGCCATCGCCCTTGGCGTCCTCGGCATCGGCAGTGGCCCGGCCATCTTCGCGCTGTTCCTCGCCTCCCTCCTGCCCATCGTGCGTAACACTTACGAAGGCCTGAAAAACGTACAGGGTTCACTGAAAGAAGCCGCCACCGGCATCGGCATGACGCCGCGCCAAGTGCTGTTTCGCGTGGAATTGCCCAACGCCGTGCCGATCATCATCGGCGGCGTACGCGTGGCCCTGGCGATCAACGTGGGCACCGCACCGCTGGCGTTCCTGATTGGTGCCAACAGCCTGGGCAGCCTGATCTTCCCCGGCATCGCCTTGAACAATCAGCCGCAATTGCTACTCGGCGCCGCGTGCACCGCGTTGCTGGCATTGCTGCTTGACGGTCTGGTGACCATGGCCAGCCGCCTCTGGCTGGAACGCGGGTTGCGTCCGTCTTAAGGCTCGGCAAAGGAATTGATATGAAAAAACTGACACTGATACTGAGCTGCGTCCTGCTGTTTGCAGGTTTTGCGCAAGCCGCAGAAAAACCCGTCATTCGCATCGGCGCCCGGGTGTTCACCGAACAAACCCTGCTCGCCGAAATCACCTCCCAGTACCTGCGCACCAAGGGCTATGACACCCAAGTAACCGGTGGCCTGGGCAGTAACCTGGCGCGCAGTGCCCAGGAAAGCGGGCAACTGGACCTGATCTGGGAATACACCGGCGTCTCGCTGGTCGCCTACAACCACGTCGACGAGAAGCTCGACAGCCAACAGTCCTACGCACGAGTGAAAGAACTCGACGCGAAAAAAGGCCTGGTCTGGCTGTCGCCGTCGAAATTCAGCAACACCTACGCGTTAGCGTTGCCGGAAAATGTGGCCAAGGAATTCCCGCAGATCAACACCATGAGCGACCTGACCCAAGCCCTGGCCGAAAAAACCAAAGGCACACGCCTGGTCGCCCTGGACACCGAGTTCGCCAACCGTTCCGACGGCATGGGCGGCATGGTCAAGCTGTACGGCATGAACCTGACGCGCGAAAACACGCGCCAGATGGACGCCGGCCTGGTCTACACCGCGCTGCGTAATGGCCAGGTATTTGCCGGTTTGGTCTACACCACCGACGGTCGCCTGAACGCCTTCAAATTGAAGCTGCTGGAAGACGACAAGCATTACTTCCCGGACTACACCGCGGCCCCCGTGGTGCGTCAGGTGTACCTGGATGCTCACCCACAACTGGCCGCCGACCTTGCGCCGCTGGCCGCGCTGTTCGACGACGCAACCATGCGCCAACTGAACGCGCGGGTCGACGTCGACCATGAAAGCCCGTCCGCTGTTGCCGCCGATTTCCTGCGCCAACACCCGATCAACTAAGAGGAGAAGACATGGAATTTTTAAACGCCTTTTCCCATCTTGACTGGGCACAAGTCCTGCATCTGACCTTGCAGCACATTACCTTGGTCGGCATCGCGGTGCTGCTGGCGATCTTTATTGGCGTGCCGCTGGGTGTGTTGATGACGCGCTTCCCGACGCTCGCGGGGCCCTTGCAAGCCAGCGCCACGGTGCTGCTCACCGTACCGTCGATTGCGCTGTTCGGCCTGCTGCTGCCGTTCTACTCCAAATTCGGCCAGGGCCTGGGGCCAATGCCGGCTATTACTGCGGTGTTCCTCTACTCCCTGCTGCCGATCATGCGTAACACTTACCTGGCCCTGACCGGCGTGGAACCGGGCATTCGCGAAGCCGCCAAAGGCATCGGCATGACCTTCGCCCAGCGCTTGCGCATGGTCGAATTGCCCATCGCGGTGCCGGTGATCCTCGCCGGTGTGCGCACCGCCGTGGTGATGAACATTGGCGTGATGACCATCGCCGCCACCATCGGCGCCGGTGGCCTGGGTGTACTGATTCTGGCTTCCATCAGCCGTAGCGACATGTCGATGCTGGTTGTCGGCGCCGTACTGGTCAGTCTTCTGGCCATCTTCGCCGACCTGCTTTTGCAATGGCTGCAACGCTCGCTGACTCCAAAAGGACTGCTCAAATGATCGAACTTCAAAACCTGACCAAGACTTTTCAAAGCAACGGCAAAACAGTGTCTGCCGTGAACGACGTAAGCCTGACCGTCAACGAAGGCGAGATTTGCGTATTCCTCGGCCCGTCGGGCTGCGGCAAGAGCACCACGCTGAAAATGATCAACCGCCTGATCAAGCCCACCTCGGGCAAGATTTTGATCAACGGCGAAGACACCACCGACCTCGACGAAGTGACCCTGCGTCGCAACATCGGCTACGTGATCCAGCAAATCGGCCTGTTCCCGAACATGACCATCGAAGAAAACATCGTGGTCGTGCCCAAGCTGTTGGGCTGGGACAAACAGAAATGCCACGACCGCGCCCGTGAGTTGATGAGCATGATCAAGCTGGAGCCCAAGCAGTACCTGCATCGCTACCCGCGTGAACTGTCGGGCGGCCAGCAGCAACGTATCGGCGTGATTCGCGCGCTGGCGGCGGATGCGCCGTTGCTGCTGATGGACGAGCCGTTCGGCGCGGTCGACCCGATCAACCGCGAGATGATCCAGAACGAGTTCTTCGAGATGCAGCGCGCGCTGAACAAGACCGTGATCATGGTCAGCCACGACATCGACGAAGCCATCAAGCTGGGCGACAAGATCGCGATCTTCCGCGCCGGCAAGCTGCTGCAGATCGACCACCCAGACACGCTGCTGGCGCACCCGGCTGACGAATTCGTCAGCAACTTTGTCGGCCAGGACAGCACCCTCAAGCGCCTGCTGCTGGTGAAAGCCGAGGACGCAGCGGACAACGCACCGTCGGTGAGCCCGGAAACCCCGGTGGCAGAGGCACTGGAATTAATGGACGAAACCGACCGCCGTTACGTGGTGGTGACCTGCGCCGAGAACAAGGCACTGGGCTATGTACGACGTCGCGACCTGCACCGTCAAACCGGCACCTGCGGCCAGTACTTGCGCGAGTTCAATGCCACCGCGGCGTACGACGAACACTTGCGCATCCTGCTGTCGCGCATGTACGAGTTCAACCGCTCTTGGCTGCCGGTGATGGATGCCGAACGCGTGTTCCTCGGTGAAGTGACTCAAGAGTCGATTGCCGAGTACTTGAGTTCGGGTAAATCGCGTGGCGGCAAGACCAGCATTGTTTCGCCAGCCGAAACAGCTCTGGCTTGATCCCTGGTGTGTCAGCGAAATAGCGTGGATTTAACCCATTCGGGGAACATCAATTCGTCATACCTGTCGGTTACATAAGTAGCTGAACGTCGCTGCGCGACGAACGCGTGCAAAAACGCGACATTTTTAGTTGATCTATGGTCTCTCACGTCCTAAAGTTCGCGCCGAACGTCCATGCTGGAAACGATCCATCCGGCTCAAGTACTGACGACGAGACAGCAAGGCCAAGGGAGCGGTTACTCCCATGGCCTTTTTTGCTTTCGGCGACATGCCTTGGGAAGTAGGCGAACCAAAGTGGGGATACGGAGGACGTTCATTTGCACCCATTGATCAAACCAGTTTGCCCTTAGGAGTTCCCAGCATGTCGATCAACGTCGAAGATTATTTCGCGCGCGCCACCTTTGACAAAATGAAGGCGTTCGCCGACAAACAGGAAACCCCGTTCGTGGTGATCGACACCGCGATGATCAGCCAGGCCTACGATGACCTGCGCGCCGGTTTCGAATTTGCCAAAGTCTATTACGCCGTCAAGGCCAACCCGGCCGTCGAGATCATCGACCTGCTCAAAGACAAAGGCTCGAGCTTCGACATCGCCTCGATCTACGAGCTGGACAAGGTCATGGACCGTGGCGTCAGCCCCGACCGTATCAGCTACGGCAACACCATCAAGAAATCCAAAGACATTCGCTACTTCTTCGATAAAGGCGTGCGCCTGTTCTCTACCGACTCCGAAGCCGACCTGCGCAACATTGCCAAGGCCGCGCCGGGCTCGAAAGTCTACGTGCGCATCCTCACCGAAGGCTCGACCACGGCTGACTGGCCTTTGTCGCGCAAATTCGGCTGCCAGACCGACATGGCCATGGACCTGCTGATTCTGGCGCGTGACCTCGGCCTGGTGCCTTATGGCATCTCGTTCCACGTCGGTTCGCAACAGCGCGACATCAGCGTATGGGACGCCGCCATCGCCAAGGTCAAAGTGATCTTCGAACGTTTGAAAGAAGAAGACGGCATTCAGCTGAAACTGATCAACATGGGCGGTGGTTTCCCGGCCAACTACATCACCCGCACCAACAGCCTGGAAACCTACGCCGAAGAAATCATCCGCTTCCTCAAGGAAGACTTCGGCGATGACCTGCCGGAAATCATCCTGGAACCCGGCCGCTCGTTGATCGCCAACGCCGGCATCCTGGTCAGCGAAGTGGTGCTGGTTGCGCGCAAATCGCGCACCGCCGTCGAGCGCTGGGTGTACACGGATGTGGGCAAGTTCTCGGGCCTGATCGAAACCATGGACGAAGCCATCAAGTTCCCGATCTGGACCGAGAAAAAAGGCGAGATGGAAGAAGTGGTGATCGCCGGCCCAACCTGCGACAGCGCCGACATCATGTACGAAAACTACAAATACGGCCTGCCGCTGAACCTGGCAATTGGTGACCGTATGTACTGGTTGTCGACCGGTGCCTACACCACCAGCTACAGCGCGGTTGAGTTCAACGGCTTTCCGCCGCTGAAGTCGTTCTACGTGTAAGCAGCACCGCCAGCAAAAAGCCCATGACGTGTCATGGGCTTTTTTTTATACAAAAATATCCTTGCGGACATCTACTTTGCCGGTGACAAAAATCTGCAGGTCCAGCCTGCCATCCCCCGTGGTGTCCATCCTTAAAAGCGTTCGCTGAACCTTGGGGTCGTAGTTCACCAGCACATCACCCGGTTTAGTCATAAACGTCGGGTTGTTCGGGTCTTGTTGTTTTCTGCGATCAATCGGCAGCCTGGAAACAATGTTCAGCGGACCTGATTGTCGGCTCACGCCAGACAGGTCGAGTTTGTCCTTGCCGCTGACGAAGTCCATGACCAGATTAGGCTTACCACTGGACGTGGCATCAAACACAAAGGTATTGGCGCCCGCCCCGCCCCACATCTGCGCCCCGCCACTGCCGCCATAAACAATGTCGTCGCTGCGGCCGCCCCGCAGGACATTGAAGGCCGCATTACCGATCAACGTATTCTTGCCTTGGCCACCTCTGGCCTCTTCAATCGTCACACCATGGGCGATACCGACGTTACCCTGCAAACCTGCCACTGAAGAAAACGAGCCCGCATTGAGGTTGATCGTTTGATCTTGGCGGAACTCGGAAAAATCGAGGGTATCCCAGCCACCGCCATCCCACACGCTGAACAATGGTTTGTCCTGGGCCGTTTTCAGGCTGTACTGGTCACGATCGGTATTGGAGTTGAAACCGTAAGTGGTATTACCGTTGCGCGTGGCGTAGTTGGCACCATATTTTGCCTGGATTGCCCGCATGTCATCCATCATCAGGCTGGCGGGTTTGACACTCTCTTCAGCCTCGTTCAGAAAGGGCGTGGTGTAGCTCATGATCGAGTAAGTCCTCAAATCCTCCGCATAATACTGCGGCTCAAGCCTTTCATTTTCCTCACCGTGCGGATGACCCAAACCAATGCCGTGCCCTAGCTCATGGATCATGGTTGAGCGCCATTCTTCGGCAATCAGGTCATTTCTATCAGCGTTGGCCGGGTTGCGCGGTCCGCTCGTCTGCTCTGCAAGACGTAGCCAGACCGTGCCCTGTACCTCTGGTTGGCGCGGGTCCGGTTGGTAAGCAAAGCCCATCATGGTCGAGGTGCTGTTGCCAGTGCCGTACCCTCTGTAGGTCAGATGCCCCTCACTGGCGCCGCGTGCTTGTTCGGTGAAAGTCAGATTGGCAACATCGGCATACTCTTGATGCGCCTTGTTGATAAGTTCTTTGTGCAACAGGCTCAGCGGCAAGACTTTGTCGATCCCGGAATTGCTGTTCATACGCTTAAAGGCTCTGAAGCCGCGTGGCGGGGCAGTGGTAAATTCATACGAAAGCTCAGTCTTGCCATTCCGGTTGCTGTCACGCCAGCGGCTGCCGCCGCGGTTAAGCCGAGTTGCAACCTGCTCACTGGTAAGCGATGGATCGCCTAACGCAGATTTTTTTGCACCGCCGCGTTCATTTTCCTCGAGAGTTCGTTGAACAATTTCATATCCGGTAGAAACCGGCGCCTGATTGATTCGCATGATAAAGAGATACTCCTGGCGTGCCTTGAGGGCAACGTGCAATCCATTTTTGGAAACGAGGCACGAGCGTGCCACGAGTACCGCCACGGGCTTATCAGCGTTGTCCGCAAACGTATTCGATACGGCCAACGTCTGCTGTAGCTCACCGGCGTTCGTGACCGTAGGAGGAATAGGCAGTAGCTGTAGCGTTGCGGATATGAACGGCGCCTTCTCACAAACAATTGAGTATCGCCGCGCCGATTTCGTGGCCTACGGGCCATTGCGTGGGGCGTTTGTGCGCAAAACAGAATATTTCTCGATAACCCACGGCATAATGCGCGCCGTAACCTACTAATCGCTCAGCGAGGCCGTCAGACGTGTTGAAGAAAACCCTGTTCCAGTTGCACTGGTTCTTCGGCATTACCGCCGGGCTGGTGTTGGCGTTGATGGGGATCACCGGGGCGGCGGTGTCGTTTCAGGATGAAATTCTACGGGCGCTCAACCCCACGGTACTCAGCGTGCAAAAGCGTGAAGCCGGCGTGCTGCCGCCTGCCGAACTGGTGCGCAAGTTGCAGGCCACCGAAGGCAAAAGCGTGGCGATGCTGTGGGTGGAAAGCGACAGCGGCAACGCCGCGCGCGTGCTTTTCAGCGCGCCGCCGGGCGAGCGCCGTGGACAGATTCGCTACTTCGACCCGTATACCGGCGATTACATGGGCGACGCCGTCGGGCAGGACTTCTTCGGCTTTGTGCTGCAGTTGCACCGCTTCCTCGCCATGGGCGAAACCGGGCGGCAAATCACCGGCGCCTGCACGCTGATCCTGCTGTTCTTCTGCCTCTCCGGCCTGTACCTGCGCTGGCCGCGCCAAGTGGCGAGCTGGCGTGCCTGGCTGACACTCGACTGGCGTAAAAAGGGCCGCAGTTTCAACTGGGATTTGCACTCGGTATTCGGCACCTGGTGCCTGCTGTTCTATCTGTTGGCGGCGTTGACCGGCCTGTCCTGGTCCTACGATTGGTACAACCAGGGGCTGACCAAACTGCTCTCCGACGCACCGAACAATGAACGCATGCGCAAGCGCGGCACCGCACCCGAAGGCCCGGCGCCGGTGGCCAATTACGACGCCATCTGGAGCAGCATCTACAGCAACGCAGGGCCTGAACTGAGCGCTTACAACATTCGTATGCCGGCCGTCGCCGGGCAACCGGCTACCGTGTATTACTTGCTCAAATCATCGCCGCATGACCGCGCCACCAACCAGATCACCCTCGACCCGGCCACTGGCGAGCTGCAACGCCACGACCGCTACGCCAGCAAAACCCTCAAGTCGCAACTGCTGACGAGTATTTATGCGCTGCACACCGGCAGTTATTTCGGCCTGGCGGGGCGCATCATCCTCACCGTCAGCGCGCTGTGCATGCCGCTGTTCTTTATCACCGGCTGGCTGCTGTACCTCGACCGTCGCCGCAAAAAACGCCAGGTACGGGATGCACGCAGAGGCCTTGGTGCCAACCACAGCGACGCCCCGGCGTGGTTGATCGGCTTTGCCAGCCAGAGCGGCTTCGCCGAGCAGATTGCGTGGCAAACTGCCGGGCAATTGCAGGCGGCCGGGCTGCCGGTAAACGTGCAGCCCCTGGCTAGCATCAGCCAGGATGCGCTGCGCCAGTCGCACAATGCGCTGTTTGTGGTCAGCACCTTTGGCGACGGCGAAGCGCCTGACAGCGCCCGTGGTTTCGAACGCAGTGTGCTCGGTCAGGACCTGTCCCTCAAAGGCCTGAACTACGCGGTACTGGCGCTGGGTGATCGCCAGTACCAACACTTCTGCGGCTTTGCGCGGCGCCTGCACTTCTGGCTGACCCACCAGGGCGGCAACCCGCTGTTCGCCCCGGTGGAAGTCGACAGCGGCGACAACCAAGCCTTGCTGAACTGGCAACAGCAACTGGGCCAACTCACCGGCCACGCCCCGGCGGCGGCTTGGCAAACGGCACCGTTCGAACACTGGACCCTGAGCGCGCGCGCCCTGCTCAACCGCGACAGCGTCGGTGCGCCCATCTACTTGCTCAGCCTCACACCGCCGTCGCCGCACAGCTGGTTGGCCGGCGACCTGGTGGACGTGCTGCCACGCAACAGCGCAGCGGCCATCGAGCACTTCCTAGCAGGCTTGGGCCTGGAGGGCAGTGACGGCGTGCTGATCGACGGCACGGCGCAAACGCTCAGCCAAGCCCTCGCCGCCCGCCAACTGCCGCACAACCGCGCGCACTTGGTCGGCCTGCACGCACAAGCTTTGGTCAACGCATTGGTGCCGCTGGGCCTGCGCGAATACTCGATCGCCTCGATCGCGAGTGACGGCGTGTTGCAGTTGATCGTGCGCCAGGAACGTCACCCCGATGGCAGCCTGGGCCTGGGCTCCGGCTGGCTGACCGAACACGCCGCCATCGGTTCAGGCATCAGCTTGCGCCTGCGCAGCAACAGTGGTTTCCACCTGCCGCAAACACCGGTGCCGCTGATACTGTTGGGCAACGGCACCGGCCTCGCGGGGCTGCGCAGCTTGCTCAAAGCGCGCATTGCCGAGGGCCGGCAACGCAACTGGTTACTCTTCGGCGAGCGCAATATTGCCCACGACTACCTGTGCCAGCATGAGCTTCAAGGCTGGCTGGCGAGCGGTGATCTGGCGCTGCTGGACCTGGCGTTTTCCCGCGACCAAGCCGAGAAAGTCTACGTACAGGACCGCCTGCGCGAATCGGCGGATGTGCTGCGCAGATGGCTGGCGGACGGCGCCGCCATTTATGTGTGCGGCAGCTTGCAAGGGATGGCGACGGGCGTCGATCAAGTGCTGCGCGAGGTGCTGGGCAGCGAAGCGGTGGAGCGCTTGATTGAGCAAGGCCGCTATCGCCGCGATGTGTACTGAGCCACCTCAAATGATCGTTCCCACGCTGCGCGTAAGGAACGATCATGTTAGGCAGGTTGCAGCGTTTGCTCGAACACCGAGACCCCGTCCAGGTCACGCAAGGTCACGGTCAACTCGGCCGTCTGCCCATCAATGTGTACTTCGCCAAAAAACTGAAAGCCGGCAAACGGCGATGTGTTCTGCGCAGGGGGCGCCTTCTCGAATACCACTTCCGGGCCAAAGGTTTTATCCAGCGGGTTAGGCCCGAAACTCCCGGCGTTCAAAGGCCCCGCGACGAACTCCCAGAACGCTTCGAAATCCTGAAACGCCGCGCGGTCCGGGTGGTAATGATGCGCCGCACAGTAGTGCACATCCGCCGTCAGCCACACATGGTTGCGCACCTTGTGCGCGCGCAAAAAACCCAACAATTCGGCAATTTCCAGCTCACGGCCTTGCGCCGGGCCGGGGTCGCCGTTGGCGATGGCTTCCCAGCGCGGCACGCCGGGGCTGACTTCACCGTCGGGCACGCCGAGGCCGATGGGCATGTCGGCGGCGATGACCTTCCACTGCGCCTGAGAGGCCTTGAGCTCACGCTTGAGCCAGTCCAGTTGCTCACGGCCCAT
The DNA here is from genome assembly GCF_009296165.1 of Pseudomonas kitaguniensis. Lineage (GTDB taxonomy): Bacteria > Pseudomonadota > Gammaproteobacteria > Pseudomonadales > Pseudomonadaceae > Aquipseudomonas > Aquipseudomonas kitaguniensis. Next base: position 12,558 of record NZ_VUAZ01000144.1, read on the forward strand.
GAACGGTTTTTCGCCGCCCAGGTTGTCGTCGTTGGGGCCGCGATAACTGCGCATGTCGAGCACGAACACATCCAGCAACGGGCCGTAACTGAGTTTGCGATAAATGCGCCCGCCGCCGTCGGCGCTCTGCCGGCGCATCGGTGAATATTCCAGCCACGCCTGGCGCGCGCGGCCGACCAAGGTATTGATGTCGCGGGTGGTGTAGCGCTCATCGAGTTGCTTGCTCGGCGACCAGTTGTTGATCACCTCGTGGTCGTCCCACTGCCAGATCTGCGGCACCTCGGCGTTAAAGCGGCGCACGTTTTCATCGAGCAAGTTGTAGCGATAATTGCCGCGGTATTCGTCGAGGGTTTCGGCGACTTTGCTTTTGGCTTCGGTGGTGATATTGCGCCAGACGCGGCCGTCTTCCACGGTGAGTTGTGCAGGCACTGGGCCGTCAGCGTAGATCGTGTCGCCACTGTGGATAAAGAAATCCGGCAAGCGCAGGCGCATGGCTTCGTAAATACGCATGCCGCCGATGTCCGGGTTAATACCGAAGCCCTGGCCGACGGTGTCGCCGCTCCATACAAAGCGAATGTCGCGGCGTTGTTGCGGCACGCTGCGCAGGTGGCCGAACCACGGCTCGCTGGCGACGCCGGTCTGGGCGTCTTCAAAGTGCACGCGGTAGAAAATCGCTTGGTCGACGGGCAACCCGGTGAGTTCGACGCGCGCGGTAAAGTCGGTGCGACTGTCGGCCAGCGGCGAGATGAATTTGCGCGGGTTGCTGAACACGCTGCGGGTGTCCCACTCCACAATCATTTTCGCGGGGCGGTCACTGCGGCTCCAGATCATCGCGCGGTCGCCGAGCAAATCGCCGGACTGCACGCCATCGGTAAGTTGCGGCCGGTCTTTCACCGAGGCAATCACCGCAGGCGCCAGGCCCGGCAACAACAGGCCGGCGCCAACGGCTTGCATCACGCGGCGACGGCCGAGGTCGAAGTGGCTCATGCAGTTGCCCTCTTGAGTATCAAAAGGGCCACTTAAGCACGGGCGCATGAAGCGGATGTGACACTGATTACAGGCCGATGCAAATCAACTGTGGGAGCGGGCTTGCTCGCGATGGCATCCACTGGGTATTGCTGATGTACCGAGGTGCCTGCATCGCGAGCAAGCCCGCTCCCACAAAAAGCAGATCTGCTTTTGACCTGAGAAGCGCCCCGTTAAACCACGATGGCCGGCATGCCGAGCCTAAGCGAGGCACCGAGTGGTGGGGCGAGAGCGTTTTGGTTACTTTTGGCTGGGCCGGCTTCCGGCTCTATCAAAAGTGACTCGCTGTAAGAGCGAAACCGATATAAGCCATAAACCCAATACCGGATATACACCCAACCTGAAGAACACCCCAACGCGAC
>NZ_VUAZ01000145.1 GCF_009296165.1 Pseudomonas kitaguniensis
CGTGTTTTCCGCGTGAGCCTGCCAGCGCAGCAGGCTGTCTGCGAGCGCTTCCGCGTCTTCTGAAAGCAAGCCGTAGACGCTTGCAGCGGTCACCTTCTCATAGCGCAACGTGGCCAAGCGGTCACGCGTTCTGTTGCACTTTATGGGTTTCTCGACTGAACGCTTCAACCGCAGGTTCGTGGTTTTCGCGGTATTTATCGCTACGCGCGTACAAGTCTCGACGCCGGAGGAACAACTGTTGGTTAATGCGGATCAGAGCAGTGTCTACAAAATCGAATTCACGCGGGGTGACCAGCGAACGTTTGAGCTGCAGCGATTCCTGCGCGCGTCGAAGCGCGGCCCAGCAATTGGGAATGTAGCCTCCAACCATTGAATGGTTGCTACTGTGCTTTAAGCCTTGAGCAATCAGCCCGGGGCGGTCGCAGTCCGTTGATTTGCTGCACGGCCAATGTGCAGGCGGCGTGCTGGGTAATGGTGTCGCAACCGGGCTGCCAGAGGATGGAAGAGGTTTCTTTGCCGCCCAACTCCACCGGGAGGAAGTGGCGTAATGTGCCGTGATGTTCATAGGGCTCGCCGCTGAGGTTGGTAATGCCCGCAACGAACACCGATAGTCCGACGGGCACGTTTACGAAGGTTAAGGCGGCGCCAGTCGCGTAGACCGGGGTTTTGGTGTTCATCCATGTGCCGGGCACGCTGGGCACTGGGTCGTTGTGGTTGACCATGCGGTAATGCACCAGATTGGCGGCCGCTTTTACGAAGGTGGCGTCAGCTGCTCTCGGGGCGCCGTAGGTGTAGAGCGTGATGTCCACTTCATACTCTTTCTGGCGACGTAGCATCTCCGACAGCAACAAGGTAATCGCACCACCCAGGCTGTGCCCACAGATGATCAGCTTCTGTCCGCTATGGAATTTGTCGAGGTACTTGATCGTGAGCTCGTAGACCTTTTGTGCAGCGTCATAGAATCCTCGGTGCACTTTGCCCACACCTTCCACAAAGGGCACTTGGAGTGCATCGGCATCACGGAGGGCGTCCGCGATTATTTCATTGGTGCCACGTACGGAAATCAGGATCAACTCATCGTTGTGCGTGATAAACGCTTGGGTGTCGGTATCAACTTTATGTCCTCGGTCATCCAAAAAGTGAATGCTGGCCGGGGTTTCTTGATCCGTTTCTAAATCCGGGCTGTTCGCTGGGTACAGATCAGGGTCAAACGGTACGATTTCCAAGCGTTTTGAGTACGGCACATCTTCGTATAGCGGGTAGTACGCGGTGGTTTGGGCTGGGTCCACTGTCCAGATTTCATCAAACTTTGCCAACGCATCACCGAACCAGTTACCCATGCTTGGTTTGCTCGGGAAACTAACGTTCTTGTCTCTGATGGGTGCCTTGTCGGGCTCCTGCCCAAACGGGTGGTAGCTCAAGGTGGCCATAATGGCGAGCTGATACAGGTTGAGTGCACAGAACTGCGGGTCAGTAGACAGCATCGGACACAGGGCGCGTAAAGGGCGAACTTCCAATACGCTGTGTTTATTGGCAAGCAGGCAGACCCCGCGCTTTCCATGCTCGCCCATCAGTGAAGCCCAGCGCCGCATAGCCGGGTATTGACACTCGACTTCAGGCGGTAAATGCGCAACATGGTCGACGAAATGACGAACTTCGACCTGGAAGAAAAAGTCTGCACACGCTTGCGCAGGGTTTGTTGCAGTGCGCGAGCCGTCTTTATGAAGGTGGCGGGTTTGCTCGGCGCGAACTTGCAGTTCGGTTATCGGGAGTGGGTAGTGAGGCCTTTTCTGTAGGTAGGCATAAAATTCATTTCCACCCTGATACGGTTTTTTGAAAATCAACGCTATCGGCCCCGCGAAGTGGTCCTCGACTTTACTTGCGCCTGTAGCGTCGAGTTTACCCTCGTAGGTATAACCTTCTGAGTCAATGACTTCGTAAGTTAATCCGGAATAAGGTTGGCCTTCACCGTTTTCATCAACTAACTGAAAGCTGGTCCATTTGCCTCGTATAGGGCATGTCAACATACGGCTATTTAACGGGTGCTTTAGCTCATCATCCAACTTACTCATTGAGAGATTCCTTATTCTGTACAGTTGGGGTAAATGGTGCAGCTGCGCCCATCAGGCATTTTGAAACTGCTGAAGTCTTTATGATTTCCAAAACAGAACGCATACTGATCTTCAAGAGCTTTGCCCATGCAACGTTTCCAGCCATTCGGGACCTTGATCCAAGTATCGCCGATTGCAGGGTTTTCCTCTTCAGTCAACTTGATTTTTAGCTTCACTGTTTTACCCGGTAGTTGGTCCAAGGTGTAAGCTCCTACAGGACGCCCTTTCGCCACCAAGCCCTGGTCGTCGATTTTTTTACAGTCGAGTAGTTTTCTTATATATCGCTTAGGGCCTACAGTACGGAACAGCCATTGACACTGACCATTAATAGCGTTCTCGCCAGCATAATCAAAAGCCCTCTTGTATTGCTCTTCCAGTTGCTCCCGAATAATGACAGCGGTTGTATCCCCGCTAAAGTCTCCGCGGGTTTTTCCATACGTTGCGTTAATCTCCAAGTCGATTCGATAAATAGCCAGCCGGCAGCCTTTGACTGTCCGATATATTGGCACTTCCGACGCTGGCTTATACTCCGTGCGCCACTCTCTGTTAAAGGCAAGGTATGGATTGTCATCAAGAGTGACCGTACACGTCTCTCCTTTGGCGGGTGCATACTTAACTACAGCGGAGTAAGCGAAGTTTGGAGGCAGGTCGGCCGTGAAGGTGAAGCTCTCCGACTTCCCGGTAGCACACCCTGTAATCAGCATTACGCAGCCCCCCAGGAACAGGATTTTATGTGCATTTGTCATAGCGAGGCGTTCCCTTGCAGAGATCCATCAACTAGTCGAAAAATCGTCCAGTTGCCTTGGGGCGGGCAGTTAAACGTGCGGCTATGTAACGGGTGCTTTATCTCTTCATCCAATGCGCTCATTGAGTGATTCCTTATTCTGTACAGCCGGGGTAAATGGTGCAGCTACGACCATCGGGCATTTTAAAGATGCTGAAGTCCTCATAATTGCCACGGCAGTAACCGCGTTGATCTTCGGGGCCTTCGCCCCTGCAACGTCTCCAACCGTTGGGAACTTTGACCCATGTATCGCCCCAGCCTGGCCTTTCCTCTTCAGCCAACTTGATCTTCAGCTTTACGGTTTTACTTGGTAGTTGATCCAAGGTGTAAGCCCCTACAGGGCGTCCTTTCGCCACCAAGCCCTGGTCGTCCACTTTTTTACAGTCGAGTAATTTTCTTATATATCGCTTAGGGCCTACAGTACGGAACATCCATTGGCACTGACCATTTATGACGCTTTCACCAGTGGCATCAAAAGCTCTTTTGTACTGATCTTCCAGTTGCTCTCTAACAATGACAGCGGTTATATCCCCGCTAAAGTCTCCGCGGGTTTTTCCATAGGTCGTGTTAATCTCCAAGTCGATTCGATAAATAGCCAGCCGGCAGCCTTTGACTGTCCGATATATTGGCACTTCCGACGCTGGCTTATACTCCGTGCGCCACTCTCTGTTAAAGGCTAGGTATGGGTTATCATCCAGAGTGACCGTACACGTCTCTCCTTTGGCAGGTGCACACTTAACTACAGCGGAGTAGGCAAAGTTTGGAGGCAGGTCAGCCGTGAAGGTAAAACTATCCGACTTCCCAGTAGCACACCCTGCTATCGGCACGACGCAAAACCCCAAGAACAAAATTTTAAGTACCGGTTTCATAACGGCGCGTCTCCTTGCCAAAACTGTACTTCCTGATAAATACGCTCGAAATGCGTTACTGGTGTTTCACTAGCGCGCCCCTGCCAGCGCTCTGCAAGCGTGCCGTTGGTTGCCTTTAAACTCTGGACCAGTAAAAACTCCACTTGCTCGGGCGACCGCCAGCCCCAAGCTTCAGCCAATTCCAACTGCGTGCTTAGCCATAAGTCAGGGTCTTGTTGTTCAGCAATTCGCGCATAGGCATCCAGATGTTCGGCCAGCAAGTAACGCCTGGCATTGATCTGACTGATACGCGCGAATTGATCACTTTCAACCGGCACCTCGCACCAGGCAGGTCTTTCAGGAACGGGGTGGTTACCCGGCGCACAATTATTCAGCGTTAGCCAGTGCTCACCCTGCCAATAGCAAACGCTGGCAATCGGCCCCAAATACCCCGCAACAGCCCCGCCGGTTAAATGCGCCAGTGCGCGGGTCAATACCCGGTTGTCATGGAAACGATAGAGCGCCTGATACGGTCGCGCCCCGACAATCAGGCGGTCACGCCAATGTTTGGCCAGCGCGTTAAGCCCTGCCTCCGGTGGAACGCTGGCAAGCCAGCCCCAGTTTCTTTCTGGAGCGTCAAGCAAAGCGTTCAAACGCCGATCGTCAGGGTTGTCGATAAGGAACACAAAAGGCCCCGCACTCGCCAACTCTGCGACCGGTGTTTCGCTGTACACGCTGCAATAGTGGTCAGCGTTTTGAGCGCCTATCAGCGCCTGACGGGTTTCGTGCTCGCCCTCAGAGTCGAGAATCAGGCACAGGCGATACCCGAGGTGGCGTTGTTCGATCATCCATTGCCGAGGCGACAGAGTGCTCATGCTGTGGCTCCTTCAGGCAAGCACACTGCGTTTTTGCAGGCCTCGCAGACTGGGCAAAAATCAGGCTTTTCACGTTTGGAATCGGCCATCAACGCGTTTTGGGAAGGCGCAATTACCGGTGGCAGTTCGGCAGGCGCCAGTAGCGCAGTCAGTGCCCCTGGCAGTATTGGGTTGGCGGGCGTCCCTGGCATTGGCGCGCCGCCGAGTTGAATCTCGCAACTGCTGAAGATCCCGCCGGCGCCCATCACGATGTGTTGCCCACCGGCTTTCAGGGTGATGCTTGCGCCCGCATCCAGAATCAAACGCGCGCCGGCTTTAAGGTGAACTTCCTGACCGGCTTCGGCGACCAGCGTTTGCCCGACGCGGGTGTGGCTGCTGTTCGCCACGCATAAATAGTCGTTGGCCTTGAGCTGGGTTTTGCGGTCGGCGGTGACGGTGCGCTGGTCTTGCGCTTCCAACACGACAACGCTGTTGCCCTTGATGATTTCCTTGCGCTCGTTACCGACGTGCAGACGGCTGTCGTTTTCAACCCGATGCTCCATGTCTCGCTGAGCGCGCAGGTAAATCAGCTCCTGGCCGCTGCGGTCTTCCAAGTGCAATTCGTTGAAGCCGCTGCTGCCCGGTGAACTGCGGCTGCGAAACACGCTG
>NZ_VUAZ01000146.1 GCF_009296165.1 Pseudomonas kitaguniensis
GTCGGTATCAACTTTATGCCCTCGGTCGATCCAAAAGTTGAATGCTGGCCGGGGTCTCTTGATCCGTTTCTAAATCCGGGCTGTTCGCTGGATACAGATCAGGGTCAAACGGTACGATTTCCAAGCGCCTGGAATACGCTACATCTTCGTATAGTGGGTAGTACGCGGTGGTTTGGGCTGGGTCCACTGTCCAGATTTCATCGAATTTGGCCAGCGCATCACCGAACCAGTTACCCATGCTTGGTTTGCTCGGGAAACTTACTTTTTTGTCTCTGATGGGCGTTTTGTCGGGCTCCTGCCCAAAGGGGTGGTAGCTCAAGGTGGCCATAATGGCGAGCTGATACAGGTTGAGTGCACAGAACTGCGGGTCAGTAGACAGCATCGGACACAGGGCGCGTAGAGGACGAACTTCCAATACAGTGTGCTTATTGGCAAGCAAACAGACCCCGCGCTTTCCATGCTCGCCCATCAGTGAAGCCCAGCGCCGCATGGCCGGGTATTGACACTCGACTTCAGGCGGTAAATGCGCAACATGGTCGACGAAATGACGAACTTCGACCTGGAAGAAAAAGTCTGCACACGCTTGCGCAGGGTTTGTTGCAGTGCGCGAGCCGTCTTTATGAAGGTGGCGGGTTTGCTCGGCGCGAACTTGCAGTTCGGTTATCGGCAGTGGGTAGTGTTTTCGCTGTTGTAAGTCCTCATAGGGACGGGCTGTGCCAGTATATTTATGTGCAAGAATTAAGGTGATCGGGCCCGCAAAATGGTCGTTTACTTTGCCCGCGCCGCTGCTGTCGAGCCTGGCTTCGTATACATAACCTTCTGTATCAATAACTGTATAGGCAAGTCCGGCATATGGCTGCCCCTCACCGTTTTCATCAACTAACTGAAAGCTGGTCCATTTACCTCGAATAGGGCAGGTAAACATACGATCGTTGAGCGGGTGCTTCAGTTCATCATCCAAAGTACTCATTGCAGGGTTCCTTATTCTGTACAGCCAGGGTAAATGGTGCAACTACGCCCATCCGGCATTTTAAAGCTGCTGAAGTCTTCATAATTGCCACGGCAGTAACCGCGTTGATCTTCGGGGCCTTCGCCCATGCAACGTTTCCAACCGTTGGGGACTTTGACCCATGTATCACCCCAGCCTGGCCTTTCTTCCTCAGCCAGCTTGATCTTCAGCTTTACAGTTTTACCCGGTAGTTGATCCAAGGTGTAAGCCCCTACAGGGCGCCCTTTAGTTACCAAGCCGTGGTCGTCGATTTTTTTGCACACGAGCCCCTTTGAAATATAACGTTCAGGCCCGACAGTACGAAACAGCCATTGGCACTGACCATTTATGACGCCTTCACCAGTGGCATCAAAAGCTCTTTTGTACTGATCTTCCAGTTGCTCTCGAATAATGACAGCGGTTGTATCCCCGCTAAAGTCTCCACGGGTTTTTCCATAGGTCGCGTTAATCTCCAAGTCGATTCGATAGATAGCCAGCCGGCAGCCTTTGACTGTTCGGTATATTGGCACTTCGGACTCGGGCTTATACTCCGTGCGCCACTTTCTGTTAAAGGCAAGGTATGGGTTGTCATCAAGAGTGACCGTACACGTCTCTCCTTTGGCGGGCGCATACTTAACTACAGCGGAGTAAGCGAAGTTTGGAGGCAGGTCGGCCGTGAAGGTGAAGCTCTCCGACTTCCCGGTAGTACAGCCTGTTATCAGCATTACGCAGCCCCCCAGGAACAGGGTTTTATGTGCATTCGTCATAGCGAGGCGTTCCCTTGCAGAGATCCATCAACTAGTCGAAAAATCGTCAAGTTGCCTTGGGGCGGGCAGTTAAACGTGCGGCTATGTAACGGGTGCTTTATCTCTTCATCCAATGCGCTCATTGAGTGATTCCTTATTCTTTACAGCCGGGGTAAATGGTGCAGCTACGACCATCGGGCATCTTGAAACTGCTGAAGTCCTTATAATTGCCACGGCAGTAACCGCGTTGATCTTCGGGACCTTCGCCCATGCAACGTTTCCAACCGTTGGGAACTTTGACCCATGTATCACCCCAGCCTGGCCTTTCTTCTGCAACCAGCTTAATTTTCAGTTTTACGGTTTTACCGGGTAGCTGATCCAAGGTGTAAGCCCCCACAGGACGCCCTTTAGTAACCAAGCCGTGGTCGTCGATTTTTTTGCACACGAGTCCCTTTGAAATATAACGTTCAGCCCCCATGGTACGGAACAGCCATTGACACTGACCATTTATCGCGCCCTCTGCAGCAGAGTCAAAAGCTCCTTTGTACTTCTCCTCCAATTGCTCCCTGATAATAATCATCGCTGTATCTGCGCCGAAGTCGCCACGGGCTTTTCCATATGTGCCGTAGACTTCAACTTCAACGCGATAGATAACTAATGGACAGCCTTCAATAGTTCGATAGATGGGGATTTCCAAGTCGCGCTTGTAGCGTTCTTTATAATCCAAGTGCCATCTTTGGTTGTAACCTATATGAGGCTTTTTAACCGTGCATGTTTTTCCCTTGGCAGGTGCGTACCTGGCGACTGCCTCGTAAGTAAAATCAGGAGGAAAGTCAGCCGAAAAGGTGAAGCTATCCGACTTCCCAATAGCACACCCTGCTATCGGCACGACGCAAAACCCCAAGAACAAGATTCTAAGTACAGATTTCATAACGGCGCGTCTCCTTGCCAAAACTGTACTTCCTGATAAATACGCTCGAAATGCGTTACTGGTGTTTCTCCAGAGCGCGCCCGCCAGCGCTCTGCAAGTGCGCCGTTGGTTGCCGTTAAACTTTGGGCCAATAAAAACTCTATTTGCTCGGGCGACCGCCAGCCCCAAGACTTAGCCAATTCCAACTGTGTACTGAGCCATAAGTCAGCGTCTTGTTGCTCGGCAATTCGGGCGTAGGCTTCCAGGTGTTCGGCCAGCAAGTAGCGATTTGCATTGACCTTGCGAAGGCGCGCGGACTGATCACTTTCAACCGGCACCTCGCACCAGGCAGGTCTCTCAGGAACGGGGTGGTTACCCGGTGCACAATTATTCAGCGTTAGCCAGTGCTCACCCTGCCAATAGCAAACGCTGGCAATCGGCCCCAAATACCCCGCAACAGCCCCGCCGGTTAAATGCGCCAGTGCGCGGGTCAATACCCGGTTGTCATGGAAACGATAGAGCGCCTGATACGGTCGCGCCCCAACAATCAGGCGGTCACGCCAATGTTTGGCCAGCGCGTTAAGCCCTGCCTCCAGTGGAACGCTGGCCAGCCAGCCCCAGTTCCTTTCAGGAGCGTCAAGCAACGCGTTCAATCGCCGATCGTCAGGGTTGTCGATAAGGAACACAAAAGGCCCCGCACTCGCCAACTCTGCGACCGGTGTTTCGCTGTACACGCTGCAATAGTGGTCAGCGTTTTGAGCGCCTATCAGCGCCTGACGGGTTTCGTGCTCGCCCTCAGAGTCGAGAATCAGGCACAGGCGATACCCGAGGTGGCGTTGTTCGATCATCCATTGCCGAGGCGACAGAGTGCTCATGCTGTGGCTCCTTCAGGCAAGCACACTGCGTTTTTGCAGGCCTCGCAGACTGGGCAAAAATCAGGCTTTTCACGTTTTGAATCGGCCATCAACGCGTTTTGGGAAGGCGCAATTACCGGTGGCAGTTCGGCAGGCGCCAGTAGCGCAGTCAGTGCCCCTGGCAGTATTGGGTTGGCCGGCGTCCCTGGCATTGGCGCGCCGCCGAGTTGAATCTCGCAACTGCTGAAGATCCCGCCAGCGCCCATCACGATGTGTTGCCCACCGGCTTTCAGGGTGATGCTTGCGCCCGCATCCAGAATCAAACGCGCGCCGGCTTTAAGGTGAACTTCCTGACCGGCTTCGGCGACCAGCGTTTGCCCGACGCGGGTGTGGCTGCTGTTCGCCACGCATAAATAGTCGTTGGCCTTGAGCTGGGTTTTGCGGTCGGCGGTGACGGTGCGCTGGTCTTGCGCTTCCAACACGACAACGCTGTTGCCCTTGATGATTTCCTTGCGCTCGTTACCGACGTGCAGACGGCTGTCGTTTTCAACCCGATGCTCCATGTCCCGCTGAGCGCGCAGGTAAATCAGCTCCTGGCCGCTGCGGTCTTCCAAGTGCAATTCGTTGAAGCCGCTGCTGCCCGGTGAGCTGCGGCTGCGAAACACGCTG
>NZ_VUAZ01000147.1 GCF_009296165.1 Pseudomonas kitaguniensis
GGGATAGGGATTAAGCCACCGTTGTTGCCGGGGGCTGCGGATCAGGATAAGGCGGGGAGTTTGATGGATCAGGCGTTGATGAATACGCCGCCTGAGAAGGTTAAACCGAAGGCTTTTTTTGTGTTTTCTGAGTAAGGAAAGACCAATGTTAAACTCGACTTTTTTGAAGTCTGTTAAAAAACTGAGATCAGTTATCTTATTGGCTCTTTTTTTTACGATGGGAGCCTGTGCGCAAACGACATTGGAAGAACAGTTTCGTGGTATCGAAAGTTGCAGTATAAAAAATATTTTTCTTGATCCTGTTAGTCGTAAACCAAGTGGTGAATATTTTTCAGCGCGCAAGCTGGAACCCTGCCGTATAGATGAAGTAGCGTTTTACTGTGTGAGTGATACTTTCTACGGCCTGCATGTAAATCAAGTTGCTATTCCATATGTAGGCCCATTTAGTGTACATGCTATCTATTTGAAGGAAAGCCCGGATGTCGTTGAGCCAGTATTGCGAGCTCAATTCAAGGGTATTAAATTGAATCAAAATGACGGCGCGTCTCCAATTTTGATTGCTGATCCGAAACAACCTGGAAGTTCGGTTTTCTACTGTGATGAGTACAGCGAGTAATAATTATGGAACTCTATAATCCTGGGTCACCTTTTCATTACACGAGTCGCTGGGACCTTGCTCGTACTCATCCAGTAACGGGCGTGGTTAGGCCGCATCGTGGAGAGGATTGGGGAGCGCCGAGTGGAACAGCAATTCCGGCAGCTGGCGCTGGCAAGGTCGTCTATAAAGGTAATATGTCGGGCTATGGAAATGTAGTAGTGCTGGAACATGCCAACGGTGAAGAGACCGTGCATACGTTGTACGCGCATATGAGTTCTGCTTCTCCTCTCGCACTGGGTACTCATGTAACTAAGGGCGCCACCGTAGGTCCGTGCGGTAATACGGGAATAGGAACAGGCGCTCATTTGCATTTTGAAGTGCTGCGTAATGGTACGAAAGGCCAGCCTAATTTAGCGAGAGGGCATGCCACTGTAAATCCTCGGGAATTTGACATCTCCAATTTGACGGATCCGGACGCCCCTACTTCAGCATCTTCGGCACCCTTGGCTGCCGAAACTACAAACGCCAATGCACCTTGGCAGTTTCCAATTAGAAAAGCTGGAGGGGCACAATTTAAAGATGCCGATGAGTTGTTCCTCGCGTTAGAGAGGGAAACTTCCGGCCATTATATTTTAGGTAGTCATAGTTTCTGGCATGGCGGAATTCATATAAGCAGCCTGAGTGCACCCCAGTGCGTTCGTGAAGAACCAATTCGCTGTATAGGTGATGGTGTAGTCGTTGCATATAGGTTGAACAAGGATTATCTGGTTTCAACGTTTGAAGCCGCCGCGGGTGTGGAGGAGTTAAAATACTCGAGTTCGTTCTGCTTAGTGCGGCATGATTATAAAGCTTCTGGAGACTCATCAGCATCACAGGCCTCTAATGAGTTAACATTTTACAGTCTCTATATGCATTTATTGCCTTACGAGCAGTATTTAAATTCCAGCGAAGAACTGCGTACATCAATCATAAAAATGACCGCAAGTGGCTTTAGAGCCCGCAGTGATATTAAGGATGCGCCAGGCTGTGTCGAATTTGGTGCAATCTCTGCGTCGGCTGAAATTGAAATCCTTGAGGAACACGCAGACGGAGTACACGCGAAAGGCAAACTCTATAAAGGAGTAGTTGGTGGTCGTGTTGAAGGACAAGAGTTTTGGTTTGCTTATAAAAAGGACGGTAACGCATACCCTAAACAAGAGGGTGGTCCAAGTTGGGTTAGTCTTCCACCCTCAGAGATAAAAAAACCTGGGTACTGGCGAGGTAACGTAAAAGCAGTGGTACTTGGATCAGGCTTAACGCTGCGGAACGCTCCTGAGAGATTAGTTCATGGTGCTCAGGCAGGTGCACCGATGGGCGCTGGGCTGGTGCTGTGCACCGGTAGTACTATTCAGTTTGACAGTGGAAAGATTTTAAATTTAAAGCTAGGTAATGCAACACTCCGAATGGCCGAGTGCACCTTTGTGCCAAGCACTTCGGGTCCACGTACCGGACTAAAGAATCAAACGTTTCCAGTACCAGAGACTTTTTGGGCATGTGTTGAGGATATAGCTCCTAACCGTCTCGTTGGATGGCGTGAGCTCGTTCCACAAGAGTTTGAGAAGGTAGTGCCCATGGACACGGCAATTAAGGCTGGAGATCCAATTGGCTACTTAGCTAAAAACCAAGTAATCCAAAGTCCTGCTGGGGGAATTTCAGAAAAATACCAGATACATATTGAAGTTTTTTCCGTTGATGCGCGAGTTGAAGACTTTTTGAAAAATAAAGCAGATGTCAAAGGAGGTAAGCAATATATTCACTTACCAGCTGCTTCGATTTTGAAAAAAAAGGAGCCAGAGACAGGGCTTATTGAGTTGATGAAAGAGCACGTTGTGGAGCTGGATAAGGCTGTGCCATTTACGGATACTGCCACTTCCGAATGGTATGAAGTTAATGTGCTTGAAGCTGGAGAAACAAAAAAAGGCTTGCTGGCGAAGAGCGAAGCAAAAATCATCTCTCAGCACGACTGGACAAAACTAGGGTTTCATATCGTCAAAGAGTCAGATTCAAATTCTGACGGTTTTTTAGACGCTGATAGCATGCCGGATTTTTTTAAAGAGATTTACGACAATTTAGATAAGTTTGGAGACGCAAACGGAAAAATAGAACCCAGTGATTTTCCTATAGCGCTAAAAAATATAGAACAGCGAGATCGCTGGTCAAAGCTAGTCGCTTATCACCCCTCTGAATGGAAAGGGAAATCTGACTCACCCAAGTGGGCTAGGCTGAATCAGCTGCTCGAAGAGAGCCCAAAGGTACTGCAGCATGAAAAGGATAGAATTGATAGTTTGATATTCTGGGAGGATCCGGCCCTTCAATCTAGATCCTTAGGCGACGGAGTGGTATGGCATTTTCATCCTGTTGCTTTTTTAGGTAACATGATGAGCGCAGGTAAAAAAATAAATATAACCGTAGCAATGCTCAAAAAAGTTTTCGAAGGGCTTAAAAATACGACCGAGAAAGACGATCTTTTGGCAGAGATAGCATCCCAAATAAATGAAAATAGTGAAAAATATAAACTTGATACCGTATTGAGGTTAAGTCACTTTTTTGCTCAAGTTAGGCAAGAGATTGGGTCTAAATGCACAGTTGAAGAAGATTTCACCTATGGTCCCGAAGGCTTGAAAGGGACATTTGGCTATTTTGCTAGGCATCCGGCTGAAGCGACTATCTATGGCTACCCAGGGCCTGCAAAATACGTATCTCCTCAAAATCAAATCGCAATTGCTAATCGAGGATATGGAAGTAGACTCGGCAACGGAGATATTGCGTCGGGTGACGGCTGGAAGTATCGAGGGAGGGGGTTAAAACACTTAACGGCGAGAGCTAATTACAATGCTTTCACTACCTATCACAAAGAATTTTGGAATGAGGACGTGGATTTCATAGAAAATCCAGACTTATTGCATACAAGCTATAAGTATTCCGTAAGGTCGGGAGTGTATTTTTGGCTAAAAAACAATCTTTCGTTGAAAGCCGATGAGGGTGATACGAGAGAGAGTGTTGATGCTATTACTAGAATAATAAATAGAGATACAGATAGTTATACCAAACGGTGGAATAATTTCGAGAGGATATATAAAGTTGAAAAAATATTTGATGAAATTTAAATCTGGTAAGGCATGCTTTTTTGCTCTTGCATTTGTGATTCAAAATGTTTGGGCTTTAGATGCGCCTACAATCGCTGAGATGCATCCTCCGGTAGCGGTGTCTCTCGGGCAACAAAAGATCTCAATATTATTTTTGAAGAATAATTTAAAATTATTGGCTAAGGATATTCATGTACCAGAGGCTGAGGTCTTTTATTTTTCGAATATTTCCGGCAAGCCTAGTTTTAACTATGTATGGAAAATAGAGGGAGATGAAATTGCGTCTGTTTTCTTCTACGACTGGGTGTCGCCTGAAAAGCAAGGAAAGTCAATGTACGTATTGACGAAGAGTCGTTTGTCAAGTAAAGAGTTTGAAGGGTTTACATATTCAACAATGGAGTTTCCTATTGTAAAAGATGGTGAGAGTTTGACTGTTTCGTTTTTCCCGAAAGATTTACCTGACGAGGTATTGCAAAACTGCAATGAGGGTCGAAATTTGATCAGCGGGGAAGCCGTACATTGTAAATACAAAAATGCGGCAGATATAAAAAAGCATTTAATTGATCAAGATAGATGAGTTTCAGCAAGACGGGCGCATATTCGACTAAGTGATGCCCTCGGCATCACTCCGTCCTGGCTGCAGCGCATGCGCTTTTGGGCGTAATGGATGACTAAGGAACAGGGAGCCGAACATGTTTAACCCGTCTAACGAAACGCATTTCAGCCTGACCATCGATGACTTCGAGGGCGACCTGCAAGTGCTGTCGTTCACCGGCACCGAAGGCATCAGCCAGCCGTATCGCTTCGACCTCGAATTGGTTAGCGAAAACCCGGACATCGACCTGGAAAAACTCCTGCACAAGCAGGCCTTTCTGGCGTTCGACCCGCAAGGCCGTGGCGTGCACGGCCAACTCTACCGCGTTGCCCAAGGCGACGCCGGCAAGCGACTGAGCCGCTACACCGTGTCGCTGGTGCCGCACCTGCAATACCTGCATCACCGCACCAACCAGCGGATTTACCAGCAAATGTCAGCGCCGAAGATCATTGCCTTGATCCTCGAAGAACATGGGATTCAGAGCAACGCCTACCGCTTCCAACTCAGCCAGCCGTGCCCGGAACGCGACTACTGCGTGCAGTACGATGAAACCGACCTGCATTTCGTCCAGCGCCTGTGCGAAGAAGAGGGCGTGCACTACCACTTTCAACACAGCGCGGATGCGCATGTGCTGGTGTTTGGCGACGACCAGGCCATATTCCCCAAACTCGGCCAACCTACCGCTTATGTGCAAGGCAGCGGCATGGTCGCCGACGAACCCGTGATCAAGGGCTTTAAAGTACGCCTGGCCACCCGCACCGGCCGCGTGACCCGTCGCGATTACGACTTTGAAAAGCCCAGCCTGCAACTCGAAGCCGCCTACAAACCCGATGGCGACAAAACCGGCCCGGACCTGGAAGACTACGACTACCCAGGCCGTTTCCTGACGCGCTCACGCGGCAACTTCCTCAGCCAACGCGCCGTTGAACGCCACCGCGCTGACTATCAGCAAGCCGAAGGTTGGGGCGACCAGACCACGCTCACCAGTGGCCACTTCCTGGAACTCTCCGACCACCCACGCACCGAGTGGAACGACCTGTGGTTACTGACCCAACTCTCGCACGAAGGCAAACAGCCGCAAGTGCTCGAAGAGTCGGTGACCAGCGACACCACCGACAACAAAGACGACTTCCACCAAGGCTACCGCAACCGCTTCATCGCCACGCCCTGGGACGTGTTCTACCGCCCGGCGCTTGAACACCCCAAACCGCGCGTCCTCGGTAGCCAAACCGCCGTGGTCACCGGCCCCAAAGGCGAAGAAATCCACTGCGATCAATACGGCCGCGTCAAAGTACAATTCTTTTGGGACCGCGAAGGCCTGGCCGACGACAAAACCAGCTGCTGGCTGCGCGTCTCCAGCGGCTGGGCGGGCGACCGCTACGGCGGAATCGCCATCCCGCGCATCGGCATGGAAGTGCTGGTGACCTTCCTTGAAGGCGACCCCGACCAGCCACTGATCAGCGGCTGCCTGTACCACAAAGAAAACCAGGTGCCGTACCCACTGCCGGCCAACAAAACCCGCACCGTGTTTAAAACCCTCAGTTCACCCGGTGGCGGAGGCTTCAACGAACTGCGGATCGAAGACAAAAAGGGTGCGGAA
>NZ_VUAZ01000148.1 GCF_009296165.1 Pseudomonas kitaguniensis
TGTCATGGACCCTAATCGCCAGCATTTCCTATAAAAAGGACAGGCCTCCGCTGGGCCATGCTCCTGGCGCCCAGCCCGCGGCTGGACGTTGTTCTATATGGAACAGCGCGATCTTTACCAAGGCGACGGCGAGGCCCGTGCACGCATGCGCCCGCTGCAGGTGTTTGCCAACCCAGAGAAGTGGTTCGAGCTTGCGGACGAGATCGACAGCCCGCTGAGCGATCTGGATGTCATCCTGATGCGCAAGGACCCGCCGTTCGACATGGAGTCAGGCCCTGTTTGGTGCCCGTGATGGACATATACGCTGGCGTAGCCATGGAGATGCTCCTTGCTGGATAAATAAGAATGCCCGGGAGGCGAAATCGCCCGGTGGGTAACCAGGCAGCAATCAAGCATCGTGCCACGTTAATTATTTCGTTGGTAAATCAATGCTGCAGCGACTTTTTAGCCGCGTGGATTAATAAATTTTGCAAGCAAACCGTTTGGAGTTGAGCAACTTTTTGCGCAGTGGTGCGCAACTTCTTGCGCACTCGGCTGTACGTCAATACTAATAAGGTCTGCACAGATCTATCCACAGGCTTTTCCACAGCGAACTGCGCAACTATTTGCCTAAAATGCAGATTAAAAATTTGTGGGGGGTTTCACAAAGATTTAAGTACTGTGGGAAATTTCACGCGTCCTTCTCGGACGCGTCTGATTTTCAAACCTCGGGTTAGCAAGTGTAGAATCTACTCCCATCAAGCCAGCGTCCTACCCGGACTA
Organism: Pseudomonas kitaguniensis; assembly: GCF_009296165.1. Taxonomy (GTDB): domain Bacteria; phylum Pseudomonadota; class Gammaproteobacteria; order Pseudomonadales; family Pseudomonadaceae; genus Aquipseudomonas; species Aquipseudomonas kitaguniensis. Next base: position 763 of record NZ_VUAZ01000148.1, read on the forward strand.
TGGCGAATCACTTACATGTAATAACGGCGAATGCCCTATTGAGATATATCCGAAATTGCTTGCCAGAACGGCTCTATCTCAAGGGTTCTGGCTGATTTTCACTAATGCGTACTAACTATTGTACGTATGTTGAATTTTCTGAGGTGTTTTCGGTAGAATCTCGCCGCTTACAAAGAGATTCTCTTAAGGATGCTTCGGTGCTGCTTGCAAAGGGCCATCGTCCTACGTAGGCTTTGGTCCCTTGAAAGAACCTGGTCTAAATGGATTGAAGCATCATGTTTCCTTTCTGTCGTTCGGCATTTTCATCATTTGCCGTTTGACGAATTCTCAAATTAAAGGTCATGGATGTCCTATTCCAGTAAGCTCTCCGCTCATTATCTAGAACTCGCAAAAGTCTCGGTTTCTCAAGAGAATTTTGCGGGCGAAGACGTGCGTTTTTCGAGCGAGTATGAAGCGCTGGAAAGTGAATTGGCCAAAGCCCAATCGATGCACGAAAGTGGCCAGATCGATTGGCTTAAAGTTCGCGAAAACAGTGAAAGTCTGTTGCGCAGCCAATCCAAGGATTTGCGCGTAGGTGCCTGGCTTACCTGGGCGCTTTACCAGCGCGAGTCGTTTCAGGGGCTGCTGGCGGGTCTCGGTTTTTTGCACTATCTGTGCGAGCACCATTGGGCTGATGTTCACCCCAGTAAAGCCCGAACCCGCAGTGCCGCGATCAGTTGGATTGTGCCGCGCCTCGAGCAAGTGCTTAACGAAAATATAGCGATTAAAGATCAACTGCCGCTGTTTCGCCGCCTGGTTGAACACCTCGAAGGGTTGGATGCGGCGTGCACCCAGCATTTGGGTGACGATGCGCCGCTGTTGCTGCCGTTGTCCCGTCGACTGAAAAGCATGGTGCAGCGCGCGGCCGACAACCAGCCGGAACCCGGTGTGGTTGGGGCGGCTGTTGCCCAAGTCAAGCAAGCCGCCACGCAACTGTTTACGGCCGGCGCGCCTATCGACAATGAAAAAGAAGCCCATAAAGCGCTGCGTGCCCAACAGGACAACGCACGGCCTTTGTGTGCCTGGTGGCTCAAGCAAAAAGCCACCGACCTGCGCGCCCTGCGCCTTAATCGCACGCTCTTGTGGCTGCCGATTGACGCAGTGCCTGAGCGCAATGCCGAACACATCACCGCTTTACGCGGTTTGCCGGCAGACAAACTCAAGTCTTATCAGGATCGTTACGATCAGGCGTCGTACGCCGATCTGATTGTTGAAGTCGAGGCGAGCCTGGCCAAGGCGCCATTCTGGTTCGATGGCCAGCGCCTGGTCTGGGAATGCCTGCAAGGCTTGAACGCAGACCTGGCCATGCGCGAAGTGGAAATTCATTTCGCGCTGTTGATTCAACGGTTGCCCGGCATCATTGAATTACGTTTTCACGACGGTGCGCCTTTCGCCGATCCCGCCACACGCGCCTGGATCAGCGCCAATGTAATGCCCCACCTGCAGACCACCAGCGCACCGCGCAAGGTCGAGGTCGCCCACACGCAGCCTGCGTGGGAGCTTGCGCTGGAAGAGGTTTTGCCGATATTGCGCAAGGACGGTCTCAAGGCCGCCGTACAGACACTCAAGCAGGGCCTGCAAAAAGCGCAGGGCGGCCGCGCCCGATTCTTTTGGCAGTTTGCCTTGGCCCGCCTGTGTTTTGTGGCCAAGAAATACGAACTGGCCAAAGCCCAACTTGAAACCCTCGACCAAACATTGCAGGACCTGGGCCTGCACGTTTGGGAGCCAGATCTTGCGCTGGAAGTGCTCCATCTACTGCATAGCTGCTGCGAGTTGTTACCGCAGAACCATGCAGTGCGCGAACGCAAGGAAGAGATTTATCGCAGGCTGTGCCACCTCGATCTTGAAGTGGTACTCGAATAGGCCTCACGGCCACAACCGCAAGGAGAAAAGCCATGGCCAAAGAAGGCTCGGTAGCCCCCAAGGAACGCATTAACGTCACTTTCAAGCCCGCCACCGGTGGTGCTCAGGAAGAAATCGAATTGCCGCTGAAACTGCTGGCTATTGGTGACTACACCCATCGCAAGGACGAGCGCAAAGTCGAAGATCGCAAGCCGATCAGCATCGACAAGACGACCTTCGACGAGGTGCTGGCCAAGCAAGAGCTGCAACTGACGCTGAGCGTGCCGAACCGTTTGCAGGAGGAGGGCAGTACTGAAGAGCTGGGCGTGAAACTGCGCGTCAACTCGATGAAGGACTTCAACCCGGCCAGCTTGGTTGAGCAAGTACCGGAGCTCAAGAAACTGATGGAGCTGCGCGACGCACTGGTGGCCCTCAAAGGCCCGCTGGGTAATGCGCCTGCGTTCCGCAAAGCCATCGAAGGCGTTCTCGCCGACGACGAATCCCGCGGTCGCGTACTGGGTGAGCTGGGCTTGAACGCCGCAGCCCAGGACGCCTGAGTCCCAATCAGCCAAGGAAGCCAACACAATGAGCACTAGCGCAGCACAGCAAAAAAGCGCCCAAACCGGCGAACTCAGTATTCTTGACAGCATCATTGCAGAAACTCGCCTGACGCCAGACGACGAGGCGTACGACATCGCCAAGCGCGGCGTGTCGGCCTTCATCGAAGAACTGCTCAAGCCGCAGAACAACGGCGAACCGGTCAAAAAGGCCATGGTCGACCGCATGATTGCCGAGATCGACGCCAAGCTCAGCCGTCAGATGGACGAGATTCTGCACCACGCTGACTTCCAGTCCCTGGAATCGGCATGGCGTGGCCTGCAGTTGCTGGTTGATCGCACCAATTTCCGCGAAAACATCAAAATCGAAATCCTCAACGTCTCCAAAGAAGACTTGCTGGACGATTTTGAAGACTCGCCGGAAGTGATGCAGGCTGGCCTGTACAAGCATATCTACACCGCTGAATACGGCCAGTTTGGTGGCCAGCCGGTGGGCGCGATTATCGCCAACTACTTCATGTCCCCGAGCTCGCCGGACGTGAAGTTGATGCAGTACGTGTCGAGCGTAGCGTGCATGTCCCACGCGCCGTTCATTGCTGCGGCCGGCCCGAAATTCTTCGGCCTGGAAAGCTTCACCGGTCTGCCGGACCTGAAGGATCTTAAAGATCACTTCGAAGGCCCGCAGTTCTCCAAATGGCAGAGCTTCCGCCAGTCGGAAGACTCGCGCTACGTCGGCCTGACCGTGCCGCGTTTCTTGCTGCGTAACCCGTACGATCCGGAAGAAAACCCGGTTAAATCGTTCGTCTACAAAGAAACCGTCGCCAACAGCCACGAACACTACCTGTGGGGCAACACCGCCTACGCGTTCGGTACCAAGCTGACCGACAGCTTCGCCAAGTTCCGCTGGTGCCCGAACATCATCGGCCCGCAAAGCGGTGGCGCGGTAGAAGACCTGCCGTTGCACCACTTCGAAAGCATGGGCGAGATCGAAACCAAGATCCCGACCGAAGTGCTGGTATCCGACCGTCGCGAGTACGAGCTGGCCGAGGAAGGCTTCATTTCCCTGACCATGCGCAAAGGCTCCGATAACGCTGCCTTCTTCTCCGCCAGTTCGGTGCAGAAGCCCAAGCAGTTCGGCATCAGTGCAGAAGGCAAGGCGGCGGAGCTGAACTACAAGCTCGGCACGCAACTGCCGTACATGATGATCGTCAACCGCCTGGCTCACTACTTGAAAGTGCTGCAGCGCGAGCAACTCGGTTCGTGGAAAGAGCGTACCGACCTCGAACTGGAACTCAACAAGTGGATCCGCCAGTACGTCGCCGACCAGGAAAACCCAAGCGCCGAAGTACGTGGCCGTCGTCCACTGCGTGCAGCCCAGATCATCGTCAGCGATGTCGACGGCGAGCCGGGTTGGTACCGCGTCAGCTTGAACGTGCGCCCGCACTTCAAATACATGGGCGCTGACTTCACCTTGTCGCTGGTTGGCAAGTTGGACAAAGAGTAAACGGAGCTTAACTCATGACTGGATACGGCAGCCTTTTCGAACGCCTGGGTGGCGACGCGGACCTACGCGTCGGCTGGAGCCGCGAGGTTTCTGCCATGGCGTCGGTGGCTGCCCATCTGGCCAAGATGCTCAGTACCCGTGCGGGCAGCGTGCAAACGCTGTCCGACTACGGGCTACCCGATCTCAATGACATGCGCCTGAGCCTGCACGACTCTTTGAGTCAAGCGCGCCTGGCTATCCAAAGCTTCATCGAAGCCTACGAGCCGCGCCTGAGCAAGGTGCGTGTCATTTCCCTGCCGCGTGATCACGATCAGCTTCGTTTGTCCTTCACTATCGAAGGCTTGCTCGAAGTTGATGGTTTCAAACGTCAGGTCAGTTTCGCCGCGCGCCTGGATGGCAGCGGTCAAGTCAAGGTCAACTAAGGAGATTCGCATGTCCGGCAAACCCGCAGCACGAGTATCCGACCCTACTGCTTGCCCGCTCCCCGGCCACGGCACCAACCCGATCGCCGCCGGTTCCGGCGATGTGTTTTTCGACGGCCTCGCGGCCGCCCGCCAAGGTGATGCCTCGGCGTGTGGTGGTGCGATGGTTGGCGAGTTGGCCACCACCGTTTTGATCAACGGCAAACCGGCAGCAACCGTGGACTCGGTTGGCACACATGGCAACAAGGTAACAGCAGGTTCCGGCACGGTGATTATCGGTAACTCGCATTCGCCGGCGGCGTTTGTTGCGCCCTTGCCGGTGGTTATAGCCGGCGTGTTCAACCGAGTGTTTTCTTTTACAACGGCCAGCGGAAAGCTACTCGATGGTTTGAACTATCGCATTGTGTCTGGCAGTGGAATCGAAAAGTTCGGTAGTACAAAGTCCGGAATGTCCGGAAGCTTTTCGAGCGGGCAGAAAGCTGAACCGGTTTCGATTTTCGTTAGTGCGGAGTAAGTCGCTTGGAAACGATCGTTACTATTGATGGCGTGCCTTACACCTTTGTGACGGAAGAAGGGGCCACCTCGTTAAAGCTCGAAAGCGCTACGACTACCAGCAGCGATATTGCTCCGCAAGCTCTCACACTTCCCGATGCCTGGCTCATTACGCGTGGAAACGGCGTTCCGTTGTTTGCAGTTAGACCGAATGCCAGTGATAAGCCTTTTAGAATTCTGACCGCAGAAAGACTCTACTCTGAACAAATCCAATGGTTTGAACCATTGGCGGATTTCTATCGAGAGCGGCTTTGGGTAAATCCTCAATGCACTGAAGAGGGCACTGAAGCCTTTGCTGCCTATAAACACCATACCTGGCAATCAATAATAGATTTCGCTATCGTCGATCGTGAGTCTTTCATGTACTACAAGGGGCTGCCGGGTGACTGGAAGAAACAACCAGACGGCGGCGCCGGGTACTTGCTTTGCCTTGTCGAAGGCGAGCCTTACTGGACAGATGGGTTGGGCCAGATCCCGTTTGGTGTAGATACATTTCGGATGTACTGGCAGCAAACCGACGATGTCGATGCGGCTATCCGCAAAACAGGCAAGACAGGCCTGGAATGGGCCGATGGAACGCTTGGCGGAAATGATGAGGCAGGCAGCGAGAATGTATATGACAACTTCATCATCCTGCGCGCGTGTTTGTGGGCGTCGAAGAATTTTCGTCGAGTCGCCGGCACTAAAAGTTTTGGGGGATTAAGGGCGGCCGGCGGTGATGCGCCGAGTGTCAGCACTGTTTATCAGCCGATCTCCAATGATCTGCTGAAGTCCTCCATCACGGCAGAGGCGCTGGCAAGATATAAAGCGTGGACGCCATGAGCCCGAGGTTCTTTTCAGGGTTGGTCGTTTATATAGTGGTGGGCGTCCTGTATTTTTTTGTGCATGACTATGGCGTGGCACTTTACAAGACGTATGCCGGTGGGTTTACCGCCAGAGGTGTGTCGATAGGCGGCACTGCAGAGTTGATGTTTTATCTGTTCATTTTTGTGAATGGCGTAGTTTTCTTTATGCCAACACTCTTCAGCAAGTTTGTTCCGCTCGTGCTTATGGTTGCACTCGTGCTGTTTTATTTTCTGCCCGAACACCCGATCCGGGCGATGGCATATAGCGGGTTGATGTTCAGCATGGGCGGGTTGGCGATTGTCATGCGCTCATGGGCAGAACGTCAGAGTTTTAGAGGCCGCTCCTGATAATCATCGGTCTATAGAAGGTAGCCTTTTACCGATTCTGCCAGTTATGGGCTACGTGCTGGCGCGGCCTGACCGTCGCGATTTACAGGACCCTTTATTCATGAAATTCAACCGCAGGCAGGTAACCCGTGTCCTTTAACCACTACTACCAAAGCGAACTCACCGCACTTCGCCAGTTAGGTCGCCGATTCGCCGAGCGTAGCCCGGCGTTAGCACCTTTCCTCGGCCAAGCCGGGCGGGATCCGGACGTGGAGCGGTTGCTGGAAGGCTTCGCGTTCCTGACCGGTCGTTTGCGCCAGAAGCTCGATGATGAATTGCCCGAACTCAGCCATTCGCTGATGCAGTTGCTGTGGCCCAATTACATGCGGCCGCTGCCGGCATTCAGCATTTTGCAGTTCGACCCATTGAAGCACGCTGGCCCCGCCATGAAGGTCGAGCGTGACACACCGGTCGAAAGCCAGCCGATTAACAACGTGAGCTGTCGCTTCCGTACCTGCTACCCCACGGACGTGCAAGCGCTGGATCTTACCGCGCTGAATTACTCGGTAAAGGGTGACGGTTCGCTGTTGAGCCTGCGCCTGGAGATGAGCGCGGACGGCCACCTCGGTGAGCTGGATTTAAGCCGCGTGCGCCTGCATTTTGCCGGTGAGCGTTATATCAGCCAAATGCTCTACCTGAGCCTGCTGCGCAACCTGGCCGGGGTTGAGTTGGTGCCACTGGACGGCGCCGGCAAGCCGATTGATGGCGTGAACGGCCAGCCGATGGCGTTCAAATTGACCGGCGACCGCGTGCAGCCGGTGGGTTTTGCCGAGGAAGAGGCGCTGATCCCTTATCCGCTGAATACCTTCCGCGGCTACCGCTACCTGCAAGAGTACTTCGCCTTTCAAGACAAGTTTCTGTTCGTCGATGTCAACGGCCTGGACATGCTCAATGCGTTGCCCCAAGACACCCTCAAACAGGTGCGCGGTGTGGAGTTGCGCTTCGATATTCGCAAGAGCGGTGTGTTGCGCATGCGCCCGACGCTGGACAATGTGAAGCTGCACTGCACGCCCATCGTCAACTTGTTCAAGCAAGACGCCTCACCGATTCGGCTCGACGGTAAACAGGACGAATACCTGCTGTTGCCTTCCGGGCATGGCTTGGAACATTGCGGTGTGTTCTCCGTGGAAACCGTCACCGGCTGGAAGCCTGGCGGTGTTAGTTACGAAGAATACGTGCTGTTTGAGTCGTTCGAGCACGACCCCAGTTTTGACGTGCCCAACAGCCGTCCGCATTACAGCATCCGTCAGCGCTCCTCAATGCTGCATGAGGGCCTCGACACTTACCTGAGTTTTGGCATTCGTCACACCGAAGCGCATGAAACACTGTCCATCGAGCTGATGTGCACCAACCAGAACTTGCCACGCAAGCTCAAGCTGGGCGACATCAACCTGGCGAGCGAACACACGCCCGCGTTTCTCAGCTTTCGCAATATCACCCCGGCGACGTCGAGCTTCGCACCGCCGCTGACCCGCGACTTCCTGTGGAAGCTGATCAGCAATATGTCGCTCAACTACCTGTCACTGGCCGACGTCAACGCACTCAAGGTGATTCTCGAAACCTACGACCTGCCGCGTTACTACGACCAGCAAGCAGAAAAGGTCAGCAAGCGCTTGCTGGGTGGGCTCAAGTCCATCAAGCACCACCACGTAGACCGCCTGCACCGCGGGCTACCGGTACGCGGCTTGCGCACCGAATTGACTATTGATCCGCAAGGTTATATCGGCGAAGGCGACATGTTTGTGTTTGCTTCGGTTCTCAATGAGTTTTTCGCGCTTTACGCCAGTCTCAATTCGTTTCACGAGCTGCGGGTAAAAAGCACACAGGGAGAGGTGTACCAATGGACACCACGTATGGGCCTCCAACCGCTGCTTTAAGCGGGTTGACCCGAGGAATACGCGAGTACTCACTGTTCCAGGCCGTGATGCTGGTGGTCGACCGGTTGCGCGACGCCCACCCGCACATGAGTCAGGACGATTTGTACGACCAGTTGGAGTTTCAGGCCAACCCGAGCCTGGGCTTTCCGGGCAGCGACGTCGACCGTGTGGAGTTTTTCCACGAGCACGGGCAGATGCGCGCGCGCATGCGCTTCAACCTGATTGGCCTGGTAGGGGCGGGCTCGCCGCTGCCGGCGTTTTATGGCGAGCAGGCACTCGGCGACAGCGAGGATGGCAACCCGACGCGTAACTTCCTCGATCTATTTCACCATCGCCTGCAACGGCTGATGCTGCCGATCTGGAAGAAGTACCGCTACCGCGTCAGTTTTGAAAGCGGCGCGATCGACCCGTTTTCCGCGCAGTTGTTCGCGCTGATCGGCCTGGGCGGCGAAGAAATCCGTCGCGCCAAGGAGCTGAACTGGAAGCGCCTGTTGCCGTACCTGGGCTTGCTGAGCCTGCGGGCGCACTCGGCGGCATTGATTGAAGCGGTGCTGCGTTACTACTTCAAGCATGCCGAGCTGACCATTGAGCAGTGCATCGAACGCCGTGTCGAAATCCTCGAAGAGCAGCGCAATTGCCTGGGCCTGGCCAATTCTTTGCTCGGTGAAAGCATGGTGTTGGGCGACAGCGTGCGCGACCGCAGCGGCAAGTTCCGTATCCATATTCGCGAACTGGACTGGCAGCGTTTTCACGAGTTTCTACCGATCGGTTTCGGTTATCAGCCGCTCTGCGCGCTGGTGCGGTTCACCCTGCGTGACCCGCTTGATTACGACATAAGGCTGGTACTGCGCCACGAGGAAATCCGTGAGTTGCGCATCGGCGAACAAAACGCTTGCCGACTGGGATGGACCAGTTGGCTCGGTCGCGAACACGCAGACGGTGTCGTCACCCTGGGCAGTAAAATTCATTAAGGATGTGAGCGTAATGAGCAACGTAGACCTGCAGCAACTGATACAGGCGCTGGACGCCGAAACCCGTCGTGACCTCGAACGTTCCGCAGAGCGCTGCGTGGCCCGTGGCGGCAGCAAAATCCTTGTGGAAGACTTGCTGCTGGGTCTGTTGGAGCGCCCTGAAGGCTTGCTCGCGCGTGCCTTGCAGGACGCCGACGTGGATGCCGGTGAACTGAGCGCCGCCTTGCAGTCACGCGTCGAACACAGCGCCTCGCGCAACCCGGTATTCGCCCCGGAGTTGGTGCAGTGGCTGCAAGACGGGTTGCTGGTGGCCAACCTCGAACTGGGCCAGACCCAAGTCGAACAGGCCGCGCTGATCCTCGCGTTGTTACGCAACCCGATGCGCTACGCCGGCAGCCGCTACCAGCCGCTGCTGGCCAAATTGAATATCGAGCGCCTGAAAGAATTCGCGCTGTCGCAACAGGAAAAAACCAATACCGCCAAAGCGGCTGCACCGGGGGAATCGCTGCTTGAACGCTTCACCCACAACCTGACCCAGCAGGCACGCGATGGCAAACTCGACCCCGTATTGTGCCGTGACGGTGCGATCCGGCAGATGATCGACATCCTTGCCCGGCGCCGCAAAAACAATCCGATTGTGGTGGGCGAGGCTGGCGTGGGTAAAACCGCGATTGTTGAAGGCTTGGCCTCGCGCATCGCCGCCGGTGAAGTGCCGCAGGTATTGAAGGGTGTCGAGTTACTGTCGCTGGACATGGGGCTGTTGCAGGCCGGTGCCAGTGTCAAAGGTGAGTTCGAGCGCCGGCTCAAAGGCGTGATCGATGAGGTCAAAGCCTCGCCCAAACCGATCATTATATTCATCGATGAAGCGCACACGCTGATCGGTGCCGGTGGCAACGCGGGTGGTTCCGACGCGGCCAACCTGCTTAAACCCGCGCTGGCCCGTGGCGAGTTGCGCACCATCGCCGCCACCACGTGGGCGGAGTACAAGAAGTACTTCGAAAAAGACCCGGCGCTGGCACGGCGTTTCCAGCCGGTGCAATTGCATGAGCCGACCGTCAGTGAAGCCGTGACTATTCTGCGCGGCCTGGCGCAAGTCTATGAAAAAAGCCACGGCATCTACCTGCGCGATGACGCCGTAGTTGCCGCCGCCGAGCTGTCGGCACGCTACCTGGCCGGGCGTCAGCTGCCGGACAAGGCAGTTGACGTACTCGACACCGCCTGCGCCCGTGTACGCATCAGTTTGGCCGCAGCCCCGGAAAGCCTGGAGCGCCTGCGTGGCGAATTGGCCGAAGGCGGCCGTCAGCGCCAGGCACTGCGCCGTGATGCTGAAGCCGGCCTGCCGGTGGATCACGAAGCACTCACAGCGCTGGAGGCGCGCCTGGAAGAAGCCGAAACCGAACGCGCAGCGCTGGAGGCGCTTTGGACCGAGCAGAAGGCGCTGGCCGAGCGTTTGCTGGAGCTTCGTCAGCAACTGGCGCAAGCGCGTGAAGCCGCTGCCGCACCGGTCGAAGATGATTCTGAAACCAACCCGGCCGAGACGGTTGAGTCGTTGGAGTCCGCTCTTCACGACACCCATGGCGAGCTGACCGCGTTGCAAGTCAAAGAGCGTCTGGTGAGTTTTGAAGTGTGCCCACGCCTGGTGGCCGAAGTCATCAGTGCCTGGACCGGCGTGCCGCTGGCGCAACTCGCACGTGAGCACAACGCCAAAGTCGCCAGTTTCGCCACCGACCTGCGCCTGCGCATTCGCGGCCAGGAACAAGCGGTGCATGCGCTGGACCGCTCGATGCGCGCCACTGCCGCCGGCCTGAACAAGCCTGATGCGCCAGTGGGTGTGTTCCTGCTGGTAGGCCCGAGCGGTGTGGGTAAAACCGAAACGGCCTTGGCGCTGGCTGACCTGCTGTATGGCGGTGATCGCTTTATCACCACCATCAACATGTCGGAGTTCCAGGAGAAACACACCGTATCACGCTTGATCGGCGCACCGCCGGGCTACGTCGGTTACGGTGAGGGCGGCATGCTTACCGAAGCGGTGCGGCAGAAGCCGTATTCCGTGGTGCTGCTGGATGAAGTCGAAAAGGCCGACCCGGACGTGCTTAACCTGTTCTACCAAATCTTCGACAAGGGCGTGGCCAACGACGGCGAAGGGCGCGAAATCGATTTTCGCAACACGCTGATCCTGATGACGTCGAACCTGGGCAGCGACCGCATCAGTGCGCTCTGTGAAAACGGTGAGCGGCCAAGTGCCGAGGTGCTCGAAGAAACCATCCGCCCGGTGCTCAGCAAGCACTTCAAGCCAGCGTTGCTGGCGCGTATGCGCGTAGTGCCTTACTACCCGGTCGGTGGGCCAGTGCTGCGCGAGCTGATCGAGATCAAACTCGGTCGCCTTGGCGAGCGCCTGAACCGTCGCCAGTTGGATTTCACTTACTGCCAGAACCTTGTCGACCACCTTGCGCAACGCTGCACCCAAAGCGACAGCGGTGCGCGGCTGATCGACCACCTGCTCGACCTGCACGTGCTGCCGCTGGTGGCTGATCGCTTGCTGGATGCGATGGCGACCGGTGAAAGCCTCAAACGTGTGCACGCGACACTGGACGCCGATGCCAGCGTCACGTGCGAATTTGCGTGAGGTGGGCGTAATGTTTACCCGCGTGCCACAACCGCTCGTTTATGCCGAAGCGCTGCTGGCGCAATTCGCCAGCTTGTCGCGCGCAACCGACGGCGCGGCGCTGCTGGGCGCATTCGTGCGCGGCTTGACCGAGCTCAGTGGCTGCGAATTGGCACAGCTGTATCTGCTTGACGCGACCCACACTCGCCTGGGAATGAACGCCGAGTGCCTCAATGGCAGCCTGCAACCGCGTGAAGCGCAAAGCCTGCCGGTGGATTACAACGCCGAGCAATTGCTGCAATTCGCGCTGTGTCAGAACCGCGTGATAAGCCTCAGTGGCTTGAGCGGCAGCCTGCACGAAACGAGTTTTCTACCAAGCCAGGCGAAGCCATGGGAGTCGCTGCTGTGCGTGCCACTGGTTAACCAGCGAGATGCCGTGGAGGGCGTGCTGTTGTGCGCCAGCCACCAGCACCTCGACCTGCAAGGTTTTGCCGATTCATTCCGCCAGCTCGCATCGTTTGTCATCGCCCAGTTGCACCTGCTGCAACGGTTACGCCGGCCGAGCGCGGAACAGCCGTTGCTGCCCGTCAACGCGCCCAGCGCCAGCGGCTATGGTCTGATCGGCAACAGCGGTGCAATGCGCCAGGTCTATTCGCTGATCAGCAAGGTGCTGCACAGCCCGTATACCGTGCTGCTGTGCGGCGAGACGGGCACCGGCAAAGAACTGGTGGCCCGGGCGATTCATGATTGTGGCCCGCGGCGCTCCAAGGGCTTCATCGTGCAGAACTGCGCGGCGTTGCCGGAAAACCTGCTGGAAAGCGAGCTGTTCGGCTATCGCAAAGGCGCGTTTACCGGTGCTGACCGTGACCGGCCCGGGTTGTTTGACGCGGCCAACGGCGGCACGTTGCTGCTCGACGAGGTGGGCGACATGCCGTTGTCGTTGCAAGCCAAGCTGTTGCGGGTGTTACAGGAAGGCGAGATTCGCCCGCTGGGCTGCAACGACACGCACAAGGTGGATGTGCGCATCGTTGCCGCGACGCACCGCGATCTGTCGGCGCTGGTCAGCGCCGGGCAATTTCGTGAAGACCTGTACTACCGCCTGGCGCAATTTCCGATTGAATTACCGGCGTTGCGTGAACGCGAAGAGGACATCCTGGTGTTGGCCCGGCACTTCGCCGACAGAGCCTGCGCATTTCTGCAGCGTGACCCGGTCAGCTGGTCCAGCGCTGCACTCGATCGCCTGTCCGGCTACGCGTTTCCCGGCAACGTGCGCGAGCTCAAGGGCCTGGTCGAACGGGCGCTGCTGCTGTGCGAGGGCAATGAATTGCTGGCTGAGCATTTTTCGTTGCGGGTGGATGACCTGCCTCAAGTCAGCGGGCTGAACCTGCGCGAACGGCTTGATCAGGTCGAGCGCAGCCTGGTGCTCGATTGCCTGCGCAAAAACGACGGCAACCAGACTAACGCCGCGCGTGAACTTGGCCTGCCGCGCCGCACCTTTCTCTACCGCCTCGGCCGCCTGAATATCAACCTGGGGAGCGTTGATGGCCAAGCCTGAGCTGCTCGATTTCAACCCATTTTTCGTTAACCGTGCCCCCTGCAAGGTCGGCGCCCTTTGCTATTCCCTGGAGACCCTCTGATGTCTGTTCGTCACTGGCAAGCCGTGCTGCTGACCCTCGCTGTTTTATGTGGCCTGGGTGGCTGCAGCGGCAATTACAAATTCAACGACGCTGCCTACCGCCCCCTGGGTGATCCGCAGGCTATCAATCGCGGTAAGTGAGCGAAGGAGTTTCACCATGGAATTGGTTTTCGAAATGCTCAATACCAAGCAGTTCGTGCCCACCGAGTTGTGCCAGAAGACCTTCAAGAAAGCGGGCGGTGTCATTGGCCGCAGCGAAGACTGTGACTGGATTCTGCCCGACCGCAAGCGGCACCTGTCCAGCCATCACGCACAGGTCAGTTATCGCGATGGCGCTTTTTACCTGACCGATACCAGCACTAACGGTATTAAAGTCAGCGACAGCGGCGCAACCCTGCACAGAGGTGAGGCGGTGCGGATCGAGCACGGTAGCTCGTACGTGCTGGGGGACTTTGAAATTCGTGCGCGGTTGATCCGTGATCCGGCCGTTTTCGAGCGGCAGGCAGGGCGCCCACAGCCTGCCGGCAGTACCATTCCCGACGATGCGTTCCTCGACCTGGACCCGCTCCGTGCGCTGGATCAGCAAGAACGTGTGTATTCGGAAATAGAAGAGCTGATCTCTCCGCGCAGGGCTACCCAAGACCCGCGTCAGCGCGCCGACTATGCACGTATTGATATGGAGAGCCTGTTGGTGCCGGAGTTGGTGGAGCCCGAGGTGCCTGCTGAACCTGCGCCGGCGAAAGTCGTCGAGCGCCAGGCCGATGGTTTCTGGGAGCAGTTTGGCGCAGCCCTGGGTGTCGACCTCGGCAAGCTCGACCACGATGCCAAGGAAGCGCTGGCGCTGAATGCCGCGCGCTTGCTGAATCAGAGCATCGGCGGCCTGCAGCAGAGCCTGCGCACCCGTAGCGAATTGAAAAACGAGCTGCGCCTGGCGCAGACACTCGCACAAGGCACGCACAAAAACCCGCTGAAGTTCGCCGTCGATGCCGGTGAAGCGCTGGACATTTTGTTGCAGCAGAACAAACCGGGCCACATGCCGGCCGGGCAGGCGGTGTCGCGTGCCTTCCGCGATTTGCAAGCCCACCAGGTTGCGCTTCTGACCGCCAGCCGCGCGGCGGTGCGCAGCACCCTGGAACATTTTTCGCCACAGCAACTGACCTTGCGCTTCGAGCGCGACAACAAACCGTTGCTCGCCACCTCCGGCAGCCGCTGGCGAGCCTACGGGCGCTATCACCAGGCGCTGCGCCAGGACGATGACTGGAGCGAACGCTTGCTGGCGCGCGACTTCGCGCAGGCCTACGAAGAACAAATCCGCCTGATTTCCACCCTCAACGCCGACCATCAAGGATGAAGCGCATGTCTCGCCGCTCGACTGTATTTTTCAAGACGCTGACGGCGCTGGCCGCCCTGTTGCTGATGGCCGGGTGCTCGTCGTTGTCACCGTATTCGCACATCACCAAGCTCAACCTGAAGTTGACCGCCAGCGATCAGTTGAACCCGGACCTCAACGGGCGCCCGTCGCCGATTGTGGTGCGCCTGTTCGAACTCAAGCACCCGGTGTCGTTCGAGAATGCCGACTTCTTCAGCCTGTATGAGCGCGCCAAGGAAACGCTGACACCGGACATGGTCGCCAGCGAAGAAATGGAACTGCGCCCCGGCGAAACCGTGGAACTCAAACTCAGCGTGGAGGAGGGCAGCCGCTACGTCGGCGTGCTTGCCGCTTACCGTGACCTGTCGGACACCCAATGGCGCTACACCGTGCAAGTCACTCCGCTGGACGCGACAGACGTCGACCTGACCCTGGACCAGAGCGGCATTCGCAACACCCATGCAACCCTCGCCAAGGCGGCTGATTGACCATGAACACGCATAAAGTCATTTGGCAGGAAGGCATGTTGCTGCGCCCTCAGCACTTTCAGCATAACGATCGCTACTACGACCACCAGATGAAGACCCGCACCCAATTGTTGGGCGGTTACACCTGGGGTTTTCTGAACCTGGAAATAGACCTGCAGTTTCTCAATATGGGCAAGCTGGTGATCAGCCAGGCTTCTGGAATTCTGCCCGACGGCAGCCTGTTCGAGCTGGGTGGCAACACCCAGCCACTGGCGCTGGATGTGCCGCCGAACACCGGCCACACACCGATCTACCTGGCGTTGCCGCTGGTAACCGGCAACCACATCGAGGCGCGCCGCCCTGAGCAGTCCGACGTGTTGGCGCGGTACACCGCCTACGACGCCGAAGTTGCCGACTCGAATGCCGGTGATGATTCTGCCAGCCAGGTCAGTTGCGCACGACCGGATTTCAAGCTGCTGCTGGGCGAGCAGCAGAACGACCATGCCTATGTGAAGCTCAAGCTCTGTGAAGTGCTCGACACCACGCCTGACGGTGTGGTGACCCTCGATGCCGACTATGTGCCGACGTACATCCAGACGCATGCGTCCACCTACCTGTTGTCGTGCCTCAAAGAAGTCATCAGCATGCTCGGTCATCGCGGCGACACCATTGCCGAGCGGATTCGCTCCAACGGCAAGGTTGGCGGCGCCGAAGTCGGCGACTTCATGATGCTGCAACTGATCAACCGCACCGAGCTGCTGCTGCGTCACTACCTTGACCTGCAGCAGGTGCACCCCGAAGAGTTGTATCGCACGTTGTTGACCATGCTCGGTGACCTGGCGACGTTTTCCAGTGATACCAAGCGCCCGCGCCTCGACACCCGCTACCAGCACAGCGACCAGGGTGCGAGCTTTCGCAAACTGATGGAAGCTATCCGCCAAGTGCTGTCGATGGTGTTGGAGCAGCACGCGATCGAGCTGGCCCTGCAAGCGCGTCAGTACGGCATCATCGTGTCGCCATTGCACGACCACAAACTGTTGGGCACCGCCTCGTTCGTGCTGGCCGCCAGCGCCAACTGCGACTCCGAAGAATTGCGTCAACGCTTGCCGGCGCACCTCAAGGTGGGGCCAGTGGAGCGCATCCGCCAACTGGTCAACTTGCATTTGCCTGGTATCAAGGTCAAACCCTTGCCGGTTGCGCCACGGCAGATCGCGTTCCACTCCAACAAAACCTATTTCATTCTCGAACTCAGTTCTGAAGACCTGGCACAACTGGAGCGCTCCGGCGGCTTCGCGTTCCATGTCTCCGGCGAATTCCCCGAGCTTGAACTGAATTTCTGGGCCATCAGGAACTGACCGACATGATCAAGGACATGGAACACCATCAGGACGATAAAACCGTCCTGCTCGACCGTCAGGGCCATAGCCCGGATGCCCAACCGCTGACTGACTTTGCGGCACCGCCGCGTTATGAGCAGTTGGAAGACCGGATGATTTTCGCTGCGCGCCTGCGCCCGGCTGAAGCCTTCAATATCAGCCTCAATCCGTTGGTGGCTGCCGCCAGCGGATTGCTCTCGGAAGTGGTAAGGCTCAAGCACAGCGAACACCACGAAGACCTTTACAAGCTCAACGAAGACCTGACCACCCAGCTGAAAATCTTCGACGTGCGGGCGCTGCAGAATGACGCCGAAAGCAGCGACATCATGGGCGCACGCTACGTGTTGTGCACGGTGATCGACGAAGCCGTTGTGACCACATCGTGGGGCAATGAAAGCGCGTGGTCGCAGATGAGCCTGCTCAGCAGCTTTCACAACGAGACCTTTGGCGGTGAGAAGTTCTTTCAGTTGCTCAATCAACTGTCGCAAAACCCGATCAAAAACTTGCCCATGCTTGAGCTGATGTACTTGTGCCTGGCGCTGGGTTTCGAGGGCAAGTATCGCGTGCAAGCGCGCGGCATGCTGGAGCTGGATGGTATCCGTGATGCCTTGTACCGCCAGATTCGCAAACTGCGCGGTGATGTGCCGCGCGAGTTGTCGCCGCATTGGACCGGTTTGAATGATCAGCGGCGCAACCTGGTGCGCATCGTTCCAGCCTGGATGGTGGTGCTGTTCACCGTGGTCTGCCTGGTGGTGATGTATTCCGGGTTTGCCTGGGTACTCAACGAACAACGCGACACCGTGCTGCAACCTTACCAGCCGATTCAGCCGATTGACCCAGCCGCGGCTGTGCCGCAGTCGCAGCCGTAAACAGGGACGTGTGATGAAGAATTTTTTCAAGAAGGTCGGTGCATTCTTGCGCAAGACTTGGGTGTGGACCTTGCTGGTGGTGTTGTTTTTAGCGCTGCTGGTGTGGTTTGCCGGCCCATTGCTGGCGGTAGATGATTACAAGTTCTGGGAAAGCTCGACTGCGCGCTTGCTGACCATCAGCGTGCTGTTCCTGATCTGGGGCCTGACGATGGTGTTCGTCAGCTGGCGCGCCGGCGTGCGTAAAAAGACCGTGGAAGCCAGCGAAGACGGCCAGACCCGTATCGCTCGCGAAGAGAAGATCGACGGGGAACAAAGGGAACTGAAAGCGCGTTTCAAGGACGCGCTGAAAACCCTCAAAACCTCGAGCCTGTACCGTGGCCGCAGCGAACGTTGGCGCAGCGATCTGCCCTGGTATCTGCTTATCGGTCCGCAGGGCAGCGGCAAGACCAGCCTGCTGGACTTCTCGGGGCTGGAGTTTCCGATCAACAAGATCGAACGCAAACTCACCCGCGACACCAACGGCACGCAGCATTGCGACTGGTACTTCGCCGACCACGGTGTGCTGATCGACACCGCTGGCCGTTACACCACCCAACCCGACGTCGAAGTCGACGGCAGCGCCTGGAGCACCTTGCTCGAACTGCTGCGCAAACGTCGCCGCAACCGTCCGCTCAACGGGGTGCTGGTGACCATTCCTGTAGAAGCGCTTGTCGGCGGCACAGAGAAGGACCTGGAAGTGCTCGGCCGCCAAGTGCGTGCGCGATTGCAAGACGTGCATCAGAAACTGCACGTGGACGTGCCGGTTTATCTGGTACTGAGCAAGGCCGATCAACTCTTGGGTTTCGATGAGTTCTTCGACCAACTGACCCGCGAAGAAAGCGACCAAGTGTTGGGCGCCACCTTTCGCAAACAGCAGAACGGCGCCGATGTGGCCGTACTGCGTACCGAGTTTGAAGAGCTGCTTCACCGCCTCAACAGCCAAGTCATCATGCGTATGCACCAAGAGCGTGATACGCAGCGCCGTGGCCGTATTCTCGACTTCCCTCATCAACTGGGGCAAATCGGTGAGCGCCTGTGCCTGTTCGTTGACTTGGCATTTACCGGCAATCGCTACCAGCGTGTCAGCCAAATGCGCGGCTTCTACTTGACCAGCGCACCGCACCTGACCGAGAAACTCGACGAGACCACCGCTGGCATTGGCGCCAGCCTGGGCATGAAGTCTGGCGTATTGCCGACCCTGCGCAGTGGCCGTTCGCGCTTTATTCATCACCTGCTCAGCCAGGTTATTTTCCCCGAGGCAGACCTTGCAGGCCTCGATCAGCGCGAACGCAGCCGCATTAACTGGGGCCAACGCGCGCTATACGTGGGCGCGCTGGCCTTGCTGGCACTGGTCGGTGTGCTCTGGGCTGGCGGTTTTTCCGCCAACTACGAGCGGCTCGAAAACCTGCGCAACCTGGCGCAAAGCTGGACGCAACAACGTTCGGCGCTGTCTGCACGCGACGATTCGATGGCGACGCTCAAGACCCTCAACAGCAGCTATGCCGCGACGCAAGTCTTCCCGAAAAAAGGCGATGTGGGTTACCACGAACGCGCCGGCTTGTACCAGGGCGAAGAAGTCAACCCGGTGGTCAACGAGGCGTATCAACGCGAACTGCAAGCGCAACTGTTGCCACGCGTGGCCACACTGCTGGAAGGGCAGATTCGCGCGAACATGTCCGACCGCGACCGCCTGCTCAACAGCTTGCGTGCGTACCTGATGCTGAACATGAAGGACCGCCGAGACGCGCCATGGCTCAAAGAGTGGGTGGCCACGCAATGGTCCCAGCGCTATACCGGTAACACGGCCGTGCAGAATGACCTGAACGCGCACTTTGAGCGTTTGCTCAAATTACCGTTTATCTACCCGATCAACGATCAGTTAGTCGCACAGGCACGCCAGGTACTGCGCAGCGAATCGTTGGCCACCGTGGTGTATCGCATGCTGCGCGAACAGGCACGCAACATGCCCGAGTACCGCTTGAGCCAGCACTTGGGGCCACAAGGTGCGCTGTTCATGGGCACCGATTACGTGATCCCGGGCTTCTACACCCAGCAGGGTTATCAGCAGTACTTTTCGGTGCAGGGCTCGATGCTCGTGACTGAAATCCTGCGCGACAACTGGGTGCTGGGTGAAGGTGCGGGCATCAGCGGTATGGACCTGCGTCGCCTGATGGTCGAGCTGGAGCAACTGTACTTCCGTGACTACGCCAACTATTGGAGCGAGGCAGTCGGCCAGGTCGCGTTGCCGCCGATCAATGACTTCGGTGAAGGCGCCGAGCAACTGGCGGGCTTGACCTCGGCCAACTCGCCGATTCTGCAGTTGTTGGTCGAAGTGCGTGAAAACACGCGATTCCCGGTAGTGGCTGACGACGCGGAAGAAGCGTCCGACACCGCGGGCAAGCTCGCCGAGAAGGGTGGCAAGGCTGGTAAATTGGCAGCGGCGGTGGCTGACAAGGCCGCCGGTGCGTTGGCGAAAAACCTCCCGGACACCGCGAAGAAGTCCTTGCAACGGCGCTTCGAGCCTTTGCATCGCTTACTCGATGACAACAATGGCCCGGCTGCTGACCTGACCCCGGTGCTGAATGCGCTCAACGATTTGCAACTGCAAATGGCCGGTCTGGCACGCGCCA
Organism: Pseudomonas kitaguniensis; assembly: GCF_009296165.1. Lineage (GTDB taxonomy): Bacteria > Pseudomonadota > Gammaproteobacteria > Pseudomonadales > Pseudomonadaceae > Aquipseudomonas > Aquipseudomonas kitaguniensis. The sequence continues at coordinate 20,750 of NZ_VUAZ01000148.1, forward strand.
GTGCGCCGGAGCAGGCCGCCTTCGAAATGGCCAAGACGCGCATGGGCGGTCAACGTGACGCCTTGAGCAACCTGCGCAATGCTTCCGCTCGTTTGCCGCGACCGGTCAGCGCGTGGTTCAGCGTACTCGCGGACGACAGTTGGCGCCTGGTGCTGGGCGATGCTTACCAGTACCTCAACCAGCGTTATCAGAGCGAGCTGTACAGCTTCTACGGCAAGGCAATCAACCAGCGTTACCCGTTCAACGCTCACAGCAGCAGCGACGTGGCAATCGGTGATTTCCGCGAGTTCTTCAAGGCGCAGGGTATTGCTGATCGCTTCTTCGACAGCTATATGCGCCCGTTCGTCAGCGGTGATGCCGGCAACTACCGCCTGCGCAGTGTTGACGGGCATAGCCTGCCGATCTCCAAGGTGTACCTGGACCAGATGGCCGCCGCTCAAGTCATCCGCCAGAGCTTCTTCGCCGATAACCCGGCGGAGCCGCAGGTGCAGTTCAAACTCGAACCGTACACCCTCGACCCGGTGGTCAGTCGTTCCGAGTTCAAGTTCGGCGACAAGACCATTGAGTACCGTCATGGCCCTATCGTGCCGATGTCGTTCAAATGGCCGACTGACGCAGAAGACGGGCGTACCAGCCTGGTGCTCGACAAAATGGTCGGCCGCCCGATTGGCATCGAGAAAAACACCGGCCCTTGGTCGCTGTTCCGTCTGTTCGACTTGATGCAGACCGAATACCTGACCGGGCGCGACGTACTGGTGCTCAAAGCGGATGTCGGTGGCCTGCGCGCGAACTACCTGCTGACCAGCCAGCGCTCGCCGAACCCGTTCGACATGGGTGTATTGCGCACCTTCCGCATGCCGGTGCAGCTCTGATGCAGGTAGCCAGCCCTTGGCGTAGCGCGGCCCGTACCGATGCAGGCAAGGTACGGGCGCGCAACGAAGATGCCTTTCTCGACAGCCCCGAGCGGGGCTTGTGGGTGGTGGCAGACGGCATGGGCGGTCATCAGGGTGGCGATATTGCCAGCCAGTTGATCGTCGCAAGCCTGGCAGAATTACCGGTTCAGGCGGACTTTGATGCGCGTCTTACCGACGTCCGCCAGTGCTTGCACTGGCTCAACCGGCGGTTGGGCCAGGAACTGACGGTGACCGCCGGGCAGCACGACAGTATTATGGGCAGCACCGTGGTAGCGCTGCTGGTTGAAGGCCAGCGCGCCGCCTGTATCTGGGCGGGCGACAGCCGCTGTTACCTGTGGCGCGGTCAGCGTCTGTATCAACTGTCCAAGGACCATTCATTTCAGCAGCAGCTCATGGACGAACAAAACCTCAGCGCGGAACAGGCGAAAATTCACCCCTCGGCGCATGCCTTGACCCGCGCGGTGGGGGCTGCCGAGCAACTGACCCTGGATGTGTTGGAGCTTGAAGTGTATGCCGGCGATGTGTTTTTGCTGTGCAGCGACGGTCTGTATCACGGGCTGACCAGCGACGCCTTGAGCAACGCCTTGAGCTTGAACGCGCCGCATGTGGCGGTGGAGCGTCTGTTCGATGGCGCGCTGCGCGGCGCGGCGCGCGACAACCTCACCGCCGTGGTGATCCGCCGATGACTGAATTCATGCCGCCTGTCGATGAGCAACGTGTGAACGAAGAGCAGGACAATAGCCTGACCTTCTTTGCGTTCGCCAAGCCTCAACCCGAAACGCCGCACAAGGTTGTCGCTGCGCAGGCCGCGACCAAGCCCAGCCTCGGTGTGATGCCCGAGCTGCTGGTGGGGCGTTACCGCATCGAGCGCCTGCTCGGCGCCGGTGGCATGGGCGCGGTCTACCGTGCGCGGGACCTGCTGATCGAGCAGTTCGGCGAGCCCGACCCCTACATCGCGCTGAAAGTCCTCAGCGAAGAATTCTCGGAGAGCCCGGATGCCAGCGCGTTGCTCTACAGCGAGTTCGCGCTGACACGGCACTTGCGCCACGACAATGTGCTGCGCTTGCACAGCTTTGAAGTAGACACCGGTTGCAAGCGTGCCTTCATCACCATGGAACTGATGCGCGGGCTCACCCTCGACAAGCTGTTATGCGAGCGTCCGCTGGGTTTGCCCTGGCATGAATTGCGCGAGATCGTGTTGCCGTTGCTCGACGCCCTGGCGTACACCCATGCGCGCGGCGTGGTGCACGGTGACATGAAGCCGAGCAACGTGATGGTCAGCGAGGAGGGCGTGCGCCTCTTCGACTTTGGCCTCGGCCAGGCGCAGGAAGGTGTGCTGGATGGCCTGCCGCGACTGAGCCGCGACCGCTTCAACGCCTGGACCCCCGGCTACGCCGCCCCGGAATTGTTGGAGGCGCAGCCACTGGCGCCCAGCGCCGACATCTACGGCGTGGCCTGTGTGATTTACGAATTGGCCGGAGGCAAGCACCCCTTTCGGCGCTTGCCGTCAACCCAGGCCCGCGATGAACACCTGGAGCGCAAGCTGCGAGCGCCCAAGCATTTACCCAAACACTGCTGGCCAGCCCTGCGCCGCGCGCTGGCTTTTCAGGCCGTGGATCGAACGATCACCGCGGCACAATTGCGTGATGCCTTCGGTACCACTCCGTCCTGGCTGCAGCGCATGCGCTTTTGGGCGTAATGGATGACTAAGGAACAGGGAGCCGAACATGTTTAACCCGTCTAACGAAACGCATTTCAGCCTGACCATCGATGACTTCGAGGGCGACCTGCAAGTGCTGTCGTTCACCGGCACCGAAGGCATCAGCCAGCCGTATCGCTTCGACCTCGAACTGGTCAGCGAAAACCCCGACATCGACCTGGAAAAACTCCTGCACAAGCAGGCCTTTCTGGCGTTCGACCCGCAAGGCCGTGGCGTGCACGGCCAACTCTACCGCGTTGCCCAAGGCGACGCCGGCAAGCGCCTGAGCCGCTACACCGTGTCGCTGGTGCCGCACCTGCAATATTTGCATCACCGCACCAACCAGCGGATTTACCAGCAAATGTCGGCGCCGAAGATCATTGCCTTGATCCTCGAAGAACATGGGATTCAGGGCAACGCCTACCGCTTCCAACTCAGCCAGCCGTGCCCGGAACGCGACTACTGCGTTCAGTACGATGAAACCGACCTGCATTTCGTCCAGCGCCTGTGCGAAGAAGAGGGCGTGCACTACCACTTTCAACACAGCGCGGATGCGCATGTGCTGGTGTTTGGCGACGACCAGGCCATATTCCCCAAACTCGGCCAACCCACAGCTTATGTGCAAGGCAGCGGCATGGTCGCCGACGAACCCGTGATCAAGGGCTTTAAAGTACGCCTGGCCACCCGCACCGGCCGCGTCACCCGTCGCGATTACGACTTTGAAAAGCCCAGCCTGCAACTCGAAGCCGCCTACAAACCCGATGGCGATAAAACCGGCCCGGACCTGGAAGACTACGACTACCCAGGCCGTTTCCTGACGCGCTCACGTGGCAACTTCCTTAGCCAGCGCGCCGTCGAGCGCCACCGCGCCGACTATCAGCAAGCCGAAGGCTGGGGCGACCAGACCACGCTCACCAGTGGCCACTTCCTCGAACTCTCCGACCACCCACGCACCGAGTGGAACGACCTGTGGTTACTGACCCAACTCTCGCACGAAGGCAAACAGCCGCAAGTGCTCGAAGAGTCGGTGACCAGCGACACCACCGACAACAAAGACGACTTCCACCAAGGCTACCGCAACCGCTTCATCGCCACGCCGTGGGACGTGTTCTACCGCCCGCCGCTTGAACACCCCAAACCACGCGTCCTCGGCAGCCAAACCGCCGTGGTCACCGGCCCCAAAGGCGAAGAAATCCACTGCGATCAATACGGCCGTGTAAAAGTCCAGTTTTTTTGGGACCGCGAAGGCCTGGCCGACGACAAAACCAGCTGCTGGCTGCGCGTCTCCAGCGGCTGGGCGGGCGACCGCTACGGCGGAATCGCCATCCCGCGTATCGGCATGGAAGTGCTGGTGACCTTCCTCGAAGGCGACCCCGACCAGCCACTGATCAGCGGCTGCCTGTACCACAAAGAAAACCAGGTGCCGTACCCGCTGCCGGCGAACAAAACCCGCACCGTGTTCAAAACCCTCAGTTCACCCGGTGGCGGAGGCTTCAACGAACTGCGCATTGAAGACAAAAAGGGTGCGGAA
>NZ_VUAZ01000149.1 GCF_009296165.1 Pseudomonas kitaguniensis
CTTCGAAAACCTGGTGCCGAATACAGCGCCTGCTGTAACCACCATTGCCGACTCGATCGACACCACCACCGTTACGCTGACCGCAAACAATTCGGTCACCGAAGGCGGTCAGATTACTTATACCGCTACGCTGACTAACCCAGCGCAAACGCCAGTAACCGTCACCTTGAGCAATGGCTCGGTGATTACTATCAAGGCGGGTGAGTCGGTTGGTACTGTGGCGGTGGATACCCCGGCCAACGATGCTTACAACAACGGTTCAACTGTTAGCACCACTATTACGGCTGCAACCGGCGGTAACTTTGAAAACCTGGTGCCAAACACTGCACCTGCAGTCACTACGATTGCCGACTCGATCGACACCACCACCGTTACCCTGACCGCAAATAATTCGGTCACCGAAGGCGGCAACATCACTTACACCGCTACGCTGACTAACCCAGCGCAAACTGCGGTCACTGTGACGCTTTCGAATGGTCAGACGATCGTTATTGAAGCGGGCAAATCCGCTGGTACCGTAGTTTTCGAAACTCCG